>NZ_JAQTPQ010000094.1:0-9891 GCF_028712645.1 Flavobacterium sp.
ATCTTGGATTATCTGATACAGGAACCCATTCGGTTGTTAGAAAAGTGCTCCACGTTATATCTTTTCGTTCTTTGTTTTCTGATACTGTTGAAGTAGATTCTTCTGCCGATGAAGCTGCTGTATCAGTTTCTATACCACCATAACTTTCTGGTTTTAAATCTTCTTGAGTTACTGGCTCAGAGCCATAAGTCTCAGGTTTAAGATCTTCTGTTGGTTCGGAACCATAAGTTTCTGGCTTCAAATCTTCTGTTGGCTCAGCTCCATACGATTCTGGTTTCAATTCCTCTGCGGGAGTTGAACCATACGATTCTGGTTTTGAATCTACGTTTATTTCAGTTTTTGCAGCCTGACTTTTTCCAAAATGAAAAATAGGTAATGACTCCTTAAAAACAAAAAAGAAAATAAGGACAATCATTGCTATCGATAGAAAAGCTATCGATGAAATAATTTTCTCTGCTAGAAACTCAGAAAGCCTGAATTGTTTTTTCAGGCTTTCTTTAGTGAAATTTTTATTAATCGGAATTTGGGAATTCATTTATATTCTTTAAGAATTCATATTTTTTTAAACGCAAAATTATCCCTCACTAGAAACTCAAATGAGGGATAATGCAAAGATATTATTTTAAGGAGAAATAACCAGTTTCTACAACTAATTTCTGTCCTTCTGGACTTAATACCCAATCAATAAATGCTTTTGTTTCACCAGTTGGTCTTTCTCTTAGGTACATATACAAGTATCTAGAAATAGGATAAGTTTTGTTTCTTATAGTTACTGCTGTTGGATAAATCCCTTTGCTTTTAGCATCTTTTTTTACTTTACAGTCTTTAACCCCTTCAGCATAAGCAGCTCCACCATAACCAATACTGTATTTATCTTTACTTACAGCATTTACAATTGCTGCAGTTCCTGGCAAAGTCTGAACGTTTGGAGAGAAGTCACCTTTAACAACATGTTCTTTGAAAAACTCAAAAGTTCCTGAGCTGCTTTCTCTTCCGTATAAACGAATTTTAGCATCATCACCACCAACTTCTTTCCAGTTAGTAAATTTCCCAGAATAAATATTTCCTAATTGTTCTAATGTTAATTCCGAAACTTTATTGCCTTTGTTTAAGAAAACCGATAGCCCATCTTTTGCACAAGGAATTTCAATTGCATTTTTTTTGTATTTGGCTTTGATTTTTGCTAATTCAGCAGGTTTTATTGGACGACTAGCGTTAGCAATATCTGTTGATCCATTTATCAAAGCTGCTAAACCTACACCTGAACCACCACCAGTAACTTGAATTGAAGAACCTGGATGCGTTTTCATATACGTTTCAGCCCATTTTTGAGATAAAATAACTAAGGTGTCAGAACCTTTTATGGTTATTGTATTCAAAGTTGTAAAAGATAATCCTATTGTCATTATGACTAATAAAATTGCAGCGATTTTAATTTTTGTAGTTTTCATTATTTGTTAATTTATTTTTATATAAAAATAAAGAATATCCCTCACTTGATGTAGTTAGGGATATTAACTTATTGTTATCTTATATTATTATTTTACTGGGAAATAACCAATCTCAACAACTACTTTTTGACCTTCTGGACTTAAAACCCAGTCAATAAAAGCTTTTGCTTCACCTGTTGGTCTAGATTTAAGATACATATACAAATATCTAGAAATTGGATAGGTTTTGTTTTTTATTGTTTCAGCTGTTGGAGCGTAAGCAGGACTTTTATCATCTTTTTTAACTTTACAATCTTTTACTCCTTCAGCATAAGCTGCACCACCATAACCTATTCCTAATTTATCTTTCTTCACTGCATTTACAATTGCAGCTGTTCCAGGTAAAGTTTGACAACTTGGTGAATAATCCCCTTTAACTACATTGTCTTTAAAAAACCCAAAAGTACCTGAACTGCTTTCTCTACCATATAATCTGATAGCTGCATCAGCTCCACCTACTTCTTTCCAATTTGTGATTTTTCCAGCAAAGATATCTCCAATTTGTCTTACTGTAAGTTCCGAAACTCCATTTGCTTTATTTAGATAGATAGAAATTCCATCTTTTGCACAAGGAACCTCAACACCAAGTGTATTGTATCTTTGTTTTAATTTATCAATCTCAGAAGCTTTCATTGGGCGACTTGCATTTGCAATATCAGTAGAACCATTAATTAATGCTGCAATTCCTACTCCAGATCCGCCTCCGGTAACTTGAATAGAGGTTCCTGGGTGTTTTTGCATATATACTTCAGCCCATTTTTGTGACAAAATAACTAGAGTATCTGACCCTTTTATTGTTATTTTTTCGATTGTTGTAAAAGATAATCCTATTGTCATTATGACTAATAAAATTGCTGCAATTTTAAAATTTTTAGTTTTCATTTTAATGAATTTTATTTAAGTTTTTTTTATTAGAATTTAGCTTGTAATCTCAATGTAAATGTGTTCTTTTTTCCTGCGTCGGCAATATTTGTAGTGCTTTCATGTTTTGGAATTGAATAACCTGCAACAATTTTTACATTTTCATCAAAGAAATATTGCCAAGAAAAAGACCAAGCTGAGTATTTTAAATCTGACTTGTTAGAAACTTCATTTCCTGAAATATTTTTGTTTGGATCAAACATATCGAATTTCAAAACGGCTTGATTACTCTTACCAATGTTTTTAATCAATTGTGTATAGAAACCTTTGAATTCTTTTACTGCATTATAAGCAAAATCCTTATTAGCTTGTGCAGCATTTGTAGATCCCGAAATTGTTCCAGAAATATATTCCCCTTTTAAAGAAACACCACCTAAGAAATCATAATAGATTTGCATCTCAGCTCCAAGCCATTGTTTTTTAAGCAAATCTCCTTTTTTTGCAGCAAATGCAACATTGTTTACATCTGTAAAAGTATCATCAGCTAGCACGGTTGTGTGTCCAAAATAACCGTGTCCACCAAAATCTATACCCAATCCTGAACTCGGTAATTTTAATGAATAAGTTGCTCTTGTCATAATATCTTTTTGGCTATCAATATCTTTTACTTGATTTGCAATAGCACCAGTTCCAAAGTTTCCATTCACTACTGCTAATTGAAGTTTTAATGGCAGGTTGTATTTTGTTTCAAAATTAGCTTCTAATTTTGCCCCAACTTCTTTTTCTCCAGGATATAAAACAGCACTTAGCTTAGACCTTTCTAGCGATTCCATAGAACCTGAAGAATATTCTACTTCATAACTCGGTCTGTCAAATTGACCCATTGTTAATGCAAATGTATTTGTCCAACGATCGTTTAAAACTACATAAGCATCTTTCATAGAAACTTTGTCAATCGCAAAATCAGGTTGTACCACAAATTTTACTCCGTCTGCTGCTTTGTAAGCAAATTTTACTCTAGCTCTACGAATAGAGAATGTATTTGTAACTGTTGGTTGTGTATCATAATCGTATGAATCATATTGTGCTTGAATATAACCAGAAACACTGATTTTTTTCAAACCACTTAGATCACTACTCATTTCGGAAAGTCTTTCATCCAATCCTGTAAATTTCATCGAATGTCCATCAACTGTTTCTTTCAAAGATTCAACAATGGTGTCTTTTTGCACTTCTTGTGCTGTACCAATAAATACGTTTAATAATAAAAACGCAATTGAAAATTTCTTCATTTTTTATGTTGTTAATTAATTTTGATGCAAAGGAATGGCACCAATGTTAACTTAAGGTTAAGTGAATGTTATCGTGTTAATAAATCATCACTAAATTGTTAAATCGCAAAAGTAGGCTGCAATTAATACAATAATTCGAGCAATTGATTCAATTGGTTTTCTGTATCTTCTTAAGAGTAAATGAAAATTCAGAACCTATGCTAAATTCACTTTCAACATAAATTTTTTCTTTGTGGGCTTCAATAATATGTTTCACAATGGCAAGTCCCAATCCGGAACCTCCCTCTGAGCGAGAGCCACTTTTATTTACGCGATAAAAGCGTTCAAAAAGTCTCGGAATGTTTTGTTTCTCTATTCCTTCCCCGTTATCACTTATTCTAACTAGCACTTTTTTCTTAGTTAAATTAATCACGTCAACTTCTGTCAATCCTCCCTCTTTTCCGTATTTTATAGAATTAACAATAAGATTCTCGATTACTTGTTGTATTTTATCTTTGTCTCCATGAACAAATATGGGATGAATACGATCATTTTCAAATGCAAGTGTAATTTTCTTTTTGTCGGCTTTCATTTCCAATAAGTCAAAAACATTCTGAATTAATTCGACAATATCAAAATCAGAAAATTCTAAATTCAAATCACCTACTTCAAGTTTGGTAATCATATCTAAATCTTCAACGATGTAGATTAATCGTTCTACACCCTTTTCGGCTCGTTTCAAATATTTTTTTCTAATGGTTTTATCATCCATTGCACCATCTAGAAGTGTAGATATATAACCTTGAACGGTAAATAATGGTGTTTTTAATTCGTGAGAAACATTACCAAGGAACTCTCTTCGATATTCTTCCTTGTCTTTTAGCATTTCAATCTCCAATTTTTTGTCGGTCGCAAACTTCTTTACCTCTCTAGTCAAGGTTTCCATATCAGTAGTTATGGGATGACTCATCAAAGTGCTAGATTCAAGAAGCGAAACATCATCATATATTTTTTTTACCCTTCGATAAATAAAATGTTCTACCCTATATTGGATAATCAGAAATGAAAATATATAAATAATTAAGATAAAAATAACCCCAAACAACAGCGTACTTTTAAAGCCGATATTGAATATGACAATAGCCAGCAGCATTACAAATACAGTAGCAAAAAGACTGATATATAAAGCTGAAATTAATGCAAACTTATAGGTTTTTTTGAAACTTAATTTCATTTTTTTAGGTCAAAGATTCAAGCAAATTTAACACAAAAATTACACTTCAAATTTATAACCAACTCCTTTTATGGTTTTAAAAAAGTCTTCTCCTATTTTCTCTCTAAGTTTTCTAATATGAACATCTATGGTTCTTCCTCCAACAACAACTTCATTTCCCCAAACCTTATCTAAAATCTCATCACGTTTAAAAACTTTTCCTGGTTTCGATGCCAATAAATAGAACAGCTCAAACTCTTTTCTAGGCAATGCAATAACGATATTTTCTTTTATTATTTTATATTCTTCGCGATTAATTTCGATTCCTCCTACATTTAGAGTTTCGCTGTTTTTTTCTTGTTCTTTCAATCGTCGTAACAATGCCTTAACTTTACTTACCAATAATTTTGGTTTAATTGGTTTTGTAATATAATCATCAGCACCTGCATCAAAACCTGCCATTTGCGAATAATCTTCGCTTCTGGCAGTCAAAAAAGCAATAATTACATTATTTAAATCGGGGATTTTTCTAATATTTTCACAAGCCTCCATTCCGTCCATTTCTGGCATCATTACATCCATTATAATCAGGTCTGGCATCTCTTTTCTAGCCTTTATAATAGCTTCTTTTCCGTTGTTTGCTGTAATTACTTGATAGCCTTCAAGTATTAAATTATACCCAACAATTTCTAAAATATCCGGTTCGTCATCAACTAATAAAATCTTTATATTTCTTTTTTTCATGGCAACAACAATAGTAGTATTCGTGTTTATATAAGGTAAATATAAAACAAAACCCCGAAAGAGTTAACCATAAGTTAATAAGTTAACAATTTGATAATAAATTGAATTGAAAAAAGGGAGACGGTTTGAGAACAATTTGGCTTTTATTTAATGCAATAAAAATAAATATTTACGATTTCATTTTTAAATTCTTAGACTAAAACTCAGAATTAAAATCAAAATTTTCCTTCATCATTTAGTTAATTTTTCTATAAAAGATATCCCATACTACGATTTTTTATTTTTAAGCGTATAAAGTGAAATGTTTTTTTTCTATCTTTACAACTCCAAATCGAACTAATGGTAAAAAATTACTTTTATATTACTCTTTTATTGGCTTTTTTCTATTCTGGCAATCTTTCAGCTCAGGAAACAAAGCAACAGCCAAAACTACAAGAAACCGCTTCAATTGAAGGGTTAAACTTGTATCCAAATCCTGTGAGTAATGGAAAAGTATATATTAGTTCAAAAAATGATTCAAGCAAAGAGATTATTATTTTTGATGTCCTTGGAAAAAAAGTACTTCAACAAATGATTTCTTCAAAAGAATTAAATATTGCCAATTTGTATCCAGGTGTTTATATCATCAAGATCAACGAAGGCGATGCCTCTGCCACTAGAAAACTAATAGTCAAATAGTTTCTCCCATAATTTTTTATTTAACGGTTTTTTTACATTGAATTTTTTCTCAACGAAATTTTTTTGTTATATTTACCCAACTAATTTAAAAAAAATGTTATGAAAAAATTTTACACTTTATCTTTTATTTTATTGGCTTCTTTGTCGTTTGGGCAATTTACCGATACTTTTACAGGAACAGGATTATTAAGTGCTAACGGCTGGACAGTTCATAGTGGAACAACAGCATTATCAATCTCAGCTGGAGCATTAACTTATTCAGGCATAACTCCTAATGGCAATAAAGTTGCATTAGTTGCAGGAAATAGCGAAGATGCAAACAAAAGCGTAGGGACTGCTTTCACTGGAGTAGCCTATTATTCAGTTATTTTAAATCTGCCAAACGTTACTGGTTTGACTACTACAGGAGATTATTCTATGGCATTTGGCGCAACCACTGGAGCTTCTGTCACTTCATTGTACGGAAGACTGTTTTTAAAAACTGGTAGTGTCGCAGACACCTTTAACATTGGAATTGTAAATACTAGCGGAACAGGAACTTTAGCTACTTATCTAGCAACTGATTTTCCTATTGGAACTCCTGTTTTTGTTGTCGTAAAATATGACAAATCAAATAATACAGCTGATTTATTTGTAAACCCAGCACTTGACAGCACTGAACCTACTTCAGATTTAACTAATGCAACCGGAACATCAGCGGCAGCTGCACAAATTGCAAGTGTTTGTTTTAGACAAGCAGGAAATGCAACTGCTGGAACAGGAAATGTTGAATATGATGTTGTAAGAACAGCCGATAATTGGGCTTATGTTACTACTTCTTCCCTTGTTTTAAAAACTCAACAAAATGCAATCTCTGGATTAAACATATATCCAAACCCAGTTTCTAATGGTACTTTGTACATCACTTCTAACAGCAGCAATGCAAAATATGTATCAGTTTATGATATTCTAGGGAAAGAAATTTTAAACTCTAAAACTTCAAACAATACTGTAAATGTTTCGAACCTAAAAAGTGGTGCTTATATTGTAAAAATCACTGAAGAAGGAAATACTGATACTAGAAAATTAATTATTCAATAAATTAAATTTCCAAAATTATTAAAAACTCCAATTACACAATTGGAGTTTTTTTATTTAATTACCTTTGCAAAAAAAATTCTTGATTCCAATTCCTGACATATTTGCCATTTCTAATCAAAAGCAATTTGAAAAAATAGCACTTAAAGTGTTCCGATTTCAATATGAAAACAACTTAGTTTATCAGGAATTTTGCGATTTTCTAAAAACGGATATTCAAAAAGTAAAAACATTAGAACAAATTCCGTTTTTGCCCATACAATTTTTTAAAAGCCACGAAGTTGTGTCTAATAAAAATCCAGTTCAGCAAACCTTTACCAGTAGTGGCACAACAGGAACAATGACAAGCAAACATCTTGTTACCGATGTTTCTTTATACGAAGAAAGTTACAGGAAAGGTTTCTCTCAATTCTATGGCACTATCGAAGATTATGTTGTTTTGGCTTTGCTCCCTTCTTATTTAGAGCGCGAAGGTTCTTCACTAATTTATATGGTCGAAGATTTGATTCAAATGACCAATAATCCTGAAAGTGGATTTTATCTTCACAGTCACGAAGAACTTATCGATAAATTAATTCGATTAGACAATTCAGGACAAAACGTAATTTTGATTGGCGTTACCTATGCTTTGTTAGATTTAATTGAGAAGCAAAAGTTTAAATTACAAAACACCATCATTATGGAAACGGGCGGAATGAAAGGGAAACGCAAAGAAATGATTCGAGAAGAACTGCACGAACAATTATGTCAAGGCTTTGGCGTTAATGCAATTCACTCAGAATATGGAATGACTGAATTACTGTCGCAAGCTTATTCTTTAGGAAACGGCATTTTCGAATGTCCTTCTTGGATGCATATCCTAGTTCGTGATACCGAAGATGCTTTGACTTATGTTCAAGAAGGAAAAACGGGTGGAATCAACGTGATTGACCTAGCCAACATCAATTCCTGTTCATTTATTGCCACGCAAGATTTAGGCAAAAAAAATCCCAACAACTCTTTTGAAGTATTGGGACGTTTTGATAATAGTGATATTCGTGGTTGTAATTTGATGGTGATTTGAAAAAGCTTAATCGGTTAACTGGTTAACTGGTTAACTGGTTAACCAAATAAACGATTAAACAGTTAAACAACCCGAATCACAAAATAATTTTTCTTTCCACTTTGTAACAAAACGAATTGATTATTTATTAAATCTTTGGTCGAAAGCACGAATTCTTCGGTTACTTTTTCTCTGTTTACAGAAATAGAATTGGCAGTCAAGGCACGTCTCGCTTCACCATTCGATTTTAAAAATCCTGTTTTTTCGTTTAGAACATCAACAATAGTAATTCCAGCTTCGATTTCAGTTCTAGCAATTTCTGCTTGCGGGACACCATCAAATACCTCCAAGAAAGTTGCTTCATTTAATTGTTTTAAATCCTCAGAAGTGGCATTCCCGAAAAGAATTCCCGATGCTTTGATGGCATTTTCTAAATCTTCTTTTGAATGCACAAAAACAGTCAATTCTTCGGCTAATTTTCTTTGCAAAACCCTTAAATGTGGAGCCGTTTTGTGTTCTTCGATTAATGCATTTATTGTAGCTTCATCTAAGAAAGTGAAAATCTTGATGTATTTTTCAGCATCAACATCAGTAGTGTTTAACCAAAACTGATAGAACTTATAAACCGAAGTTTTATCGGCGGTAAGCCAAACATTTCCTCCTTCAGATTTCCCAAATTTAGAACCATCCGCTTTAGTGATTAATGGGCAAGTCATAGCAAATGCTTTGGCTTCTTCTCCTACATTCATACGACGCACCAATTCGGTTCCCGTAGTGATATTTCCCCATTGGTCAGAACCACCCATTTGCAAAAGACAATTGTATTCTTTGTGCAAATGATAAAAATCGTATCCTTGAATTAATTGATAGGTAAACTCCGTAAACGACATTCCTTCTCCTTCGCCTGTCAACCTTTTTTTGACAGAATCTTTGGCCATCATATAATTAACCGTGATTCTTTTACCTACTTCACGAGCAAAATCGATGAAGGTAAAAGTCTTCATCCAATCGTAGTTGTTTACTAAAACTGGGGCGTTTATTTCCACGGAATTAAAGTCCAAAAATCGTGACAAAACTGCTTTAATTCCAATGACGTTTTTTGCCAAAGTTGTTTCGTCAAGCAAATTTCTTTCGTCTGATTTCCCTGATGGATCACCAATCATTCCGGTCGCTCCCCCAATTAATGCGATGGGTTTGTGTCCAAAATTTTTCAAATGAACTAATAGAATTATCGGCACCAAACTCCCAATATGCAATGAATCTGAAGTTGGATCAAAACCAATATAAGTCGTGGTCATTTCTTTCAATAATTGTTCTTCAGTTCCAGGCATAATGTCGTGAACCAATCCGCGCCATTGTAATTCGGCAATAATATTTTTCATTTTGGAATAGTGTAATTTTGGCAAAGATAGTAATTCAGAAAGCAATGACAATAGTAATTTCAATGGCAATAGTAATTTCAACAACAATTTTAATGGCGATTTCAATTTCAATAAAAATCTGTGAGAATCTGTG
>NZ_JAQTPQ010000094.1:9991-12472 GCF_028712645.1 Flavobacterium sp.
ATCTACTCAATTCGTGGTGGAGCCGAAAATTTGTAGTAAAAACAAAAACTTTGCGACTTCGTGGCAAAATGGTATATTTACAAAATGGTTTTAGTAACAGGAGGAACAGGATTGGTCGGTACACATTTATTGCTTCATTTAATTGAAAATGAAGAGACCGTTCGTGCCATCTATCGAAATGCCGAAACTATCAAGAAAACAAAAAACATTTTCACACTATACGAAAAAGGAGATTTATTCGAAAAAATAGAATGGGTCAAAGCTGATATTATTAATGTTCCTTCTTTGGAAACTGCTTTCGAAAACATTGATTATGTATATCACTGTGCTGCTTTGATTTCATTTGACCCGAAAGATGAAGATTTAATTCGAAAAATAAACATCGAAGGAACAGCAAACATTGTCAACTTTTGCATTGCAAACGCTGTAAAAAAACTCTGTTTTGTGAGTTCTGTAGCCGCTCTTGGCGATTTGAAGGAAAATGAAAAAATCATAACCGAAGAAACGGAGTGGAATCCAGAAAAGCCTCACAGTGATTATGCTATTTCAAAATATGGATCTGAAATGGAAATTTGGCGTGCTCAACAAGAAGGTTTAAATGCAGTAATTGTTAATCCAGGAATCATAATTGGACCTGGTTTTAATGACCAAGGAAGTGGAAAACTTTTAAAAAATGTACAAAACGGATTGCCTTTTTACACCAATGGAAGCACTGGATTTATTGCCGTTACTGATGTCGTGAAAATTATGTTTGAGTTACTGAAAAGCGAAACAGTAAATGAACGATTTACATTAATTTCGCAAAATATTGTTTACAGGGATCTTTTCAACACAATTGCAAAAGCTGCAAAAATAAAAAAACCTACCATTTATTTAAGTCCTTTTTTGATTGAGATTTTATGGAGAATTGATTGGTTTTTTTCAACTATTTTTAGATCTAAAACACATTTAGACAGAGCAACTGCCAAAGCGTCCTATTCTAAAAACTTGTTTTCAAATGAAAAAATAAAAAACACTCTAGGATACAAATTCTTGGATATTCATAAATACATAAAGGAAATAGCAAACTTATAATGCTTTCTTCTTTTTCTTTGCAGTTTTTATTGAATCGAGCGTTTTTGTGGCTTTAATTTTATTTATAGAATCAGCCACTTTTTTAATTTTGATTTCTTCCTTTGCCTTTTTTATTGAATCAGCAACTTTTTTAGCTTTTAGTTTTTCTTTTGCTGCTTTTTGGGCAATGATTTTCTTGTTTTCAATCTTAACCAATTTTTCCATCAAGGATTTATTCTTTTCTATTCGGGACTTAATAGTTTCGTACATTAGTTTATACTCCTTATAATCAGAAGCATAATAGGTGTTATTTTGCACAAATTGAATACTATCAATAGTATATTTTTTATAAATATAACTATTTGTATTTATTTTAAAAGTGTCTAATGAGCTAGGATTTGACATTTTAATACCTTCTAAAATTGATAAATCATACAAAATATTTATCATTTTATTTTTTTCAATAAGATGATCTGGAGTCTTTACAATCTCTTTTTTACAACTTGCAAAAATTATTATAACGATTAAAAACGGAATTATTTTTCTCATCTTTCTTGCATTTTATCTGTCAAACAACAGTCGTTTTCCAGCTCGTATATCCTTAACTTTAAAAGCAGAATAAATCAATTTTCCGTTTACAAAAGTATGGGTAATCCTAGATTTAAAAGTAAATCCTTCAAAGGGTGACCATCCACATTTTGAAAGAATATTTTCTTTCTTAACACTCCAAGGCAAACCTGAATTTACGATAACCAAATCAGCAAAATAACCCACTTTAATAAAACCTCGCTTTTCTATTTTGAAAATCTTGGCTGGATTATGACACATTTTTTCCACAATTTTTTCAATACTTATTTTTCCTTGATGATAGGCTTCAAACATTGCTACAACCGCATGTTGCACTAATGGTCCGCCAGAAGGTGCTTTTAAATAAGATTGCTTTTTTTCTTCCAAAGTATGAGGTGCATGATCTGTGGCAACTACGTCAATTCTGCCATCATTCAAGGCTTCCCACAAAACTTTTCGGTCATTAGGCGTTTTTACAGCAGGATTCCACTTTATCAAATTGCCTTTGGTTGCATAATCATCATTGGTAAACCATAAATGATGAATGCAGACTTCGGCAGTAATTTTCTTTTCTTCTAACGGAATCTTATTGGTAAATAAATCCATTTCCTTGGCGGTCGAAAGATGAAAAACATGTAATCTGGCACCCGTTTTTTTGGCAAGCACAATCGCTTTGGAAGACGAAATATAACACGCTTCCTCACTGCGAATAAGATGATGCGCCGTTACTGGAATATCTTCTCCGTATTGTGTTTTAAATTTTTCTAGGTTGTTTTTTATGGTAGTTTCATCTTCGCAATGCACTGCAATAAGCATTGGAGTACTTGAAAATATTTTTTCTAAAACAACCTCATTATCAAC
>NZ_JAQTPQ010000341.1 GCF_028712645.1 Flavobacterium sp.
AATGGAACTTAAACTGAATAAACCAATTTGCTTTTTCGATCTTGAAACTACCGGAATTGATATTGGAAAAGATAGAATTGTTGAAATATCAATTTTTAAAGTTTTTCCTAACGGAAATAAAGAAAGCAAAACTTGGTTAGTCAACCCAACAATTCCAATTCCACCACAATCAACGGCCATTCACGGAATCAGTGATGAAAAAGTGGCTAACGAACCAACATTCAAAGAATTGGCTTCGCAGGTTTATAATATGATTAAAGATTCAGATTTAGCGGGATATAATTCGGATCGTTTTGATATTCCATTATTGGCTGAAGAGTTGCTTCGTGCTGGAGTAGATTTTGATATGAAAAACCGAGTTTCTGTTGATGTTCAAACTATTTTTCATAAAATGGAAGAAAGAACATTAAGTGCAGCATTGAAATTTTATTGTAACAAAAAAATCGAAAATGCGCATTCTGCTGAAGCGGACACGATGGCGACTTATGAGATTATGAAGGCACAATTAGATCGTTACCCAGAATTGGCAAATGATATAAGATCACTTTCAGAATTTACAACCCGGAAAAAAATAGCAGATTTTGCGGGAATGATAGCTTTTGACGGAGAAGATGAAGAAATTTTCGCTTTTGGTAAACACAAAGGAGTAAAAGTTAATAAAGTTTTAGAAACAGAACCAGGTTATTTTAGTTGGATTCAAAACGCTGATTTTCCTTTATATACGAAGAAAGTTTTGACAGCAATTAAATTGAGAAAACTAAATACGAAATAGTTTGTTGTTTAGCAGTTCAACCATAAACTCTAAACCACAAACCCTAAACTTGAAGAATGAAAATCATTTGCATAGGTAGAAATTATGTTAATCATATTGAGGAGTTGAAAAACGAGCGACCTACGGAACCGGTTATTTTTATGAAACCCGATTCGGCAGTTTTATTAAAACAACACCCTTTTGTCATTCCTGATTTTTCACAAGATATTCATCACGAAATCGAAATTATTGTAAAAATAAGCAAAGTTGGAAAACACATAGATGCCAAATTTGCTCATAAATATTACGATGAAATCAGCGTGGGAATAGATTTTACGGCTCGTGACGTTCAAAACCAATTAAAAGCAAAAGGATTGCCTTGGGAAAAAGCAAAGGCTTTTGATGGTTCGGCGGTCATTGGAGAATTTTTGTCAAAAACACAATTTAATTCATTAGAAAATATTACTTTTGAATTAACCAACAATAATAAAACAGTCCAAAAAGGCAACACTAGTTATATGTTGTGGAAAATTGATGAATTAATTTCATTTATTTCTCGATATTTCACATTAAAAATTGGTGATATAATTTTCACCGGAACTCCAGAAGGAGTGGCAGCTGTTAAACCAGATGATGTCTTAGAAGGATTTTTAGAAGGAAATAAACTATTTAGAATACAGATAAAATAATGGCACTACATTACAACCTAGCAAAAGTGTACGCACTTTCGGATAACGATCCAGAATTTGTTATGCAAATCGTAACGTTATTTGTTACAGAAGTTCCCGAGGATTTATTGCAAATCAAAGAAGGGATAAAAAAGAAAGATCATAAACACGCCTATGCTTTTGCCCATAAAGTAAAACCAACACTTGATTTACTTGGTCTAAAAGTAGCTTTCGAAGAAATTCTTCAAGTTGAAGCTTGGACAAAAGCCGAAGGAGAGAAGAAAGAAATCAAGGAAACCTTTAAGAGTATTAAAAATCAAGTAAACGATGCTGTAAAGGAATTGAAGAAAGATTTTGATTTGTAAGAAGCTAATCCTGCTGTACATTTCAAGTTTTTTTTAAAATTACTTTTTTTCTAAAAATAAAAAAGGAGCTTCCGTTGGTCGCTCTTTTTTATTTAGAAAAAAAATAGCAATTTTCTGCAAAAAGCTTTCCACTTCCATCAGGGCTAAAACACGATTTTTATCAAAGTTAGCAATCAATATTTGAATCAATAATTATCCTAAATCAAAATGAAAGCAACCATAATTACCATTGGCGACGAAATTCTAATTGGGCAGATTGTCGATACAAACTCGGCTTTTATTGCCAAATCATTAGATAGAATTGGAGTTGAAGTTCACGAAATGATTTCTATAAGTGACAACAAGCAGCATATTCTGGAAACTTTTCACAAGGTTCAAAACAAAGTCGATTTGGTTATTATTACTGGCGGACTTGGCCCTACAAAAGACGATATTACTAAGAAAACTTTCTGCGATTATTTTGAAGATGAATTGGTTGTTGATGAAAAAGTTCTCCAACACGTAACCCAACTTATTGAAGGTTTCTACAAACGAACAATTACTCAGATTAATAAAGATCAAGCACTTGTTCCTTCAAAATGTACGGTACTTCACAATCAAGTGGGGACAGCGCCAGGAATGTGGATGAAAAAAGAAAATACCGTCTTTATTTCGCTTCCAGGAGTTCCTTTTGAGATGAAATATTTGATTGAAAATGAAATCATTCCCAAAGTGGTTCGGGAATATAAACGACCTTACATCATTCATAAAACCATTCTCACTTATGGTCAAGGAGAAAGTATGGTGGCTGAACGAATCGAAAACTGGGAAAATAATCTGCCTGAATTTATAAAATTAGCTTATTTGCCAAATCCTGGGAGTGTTCGTTTGAGACTTTCGGCAAGAGGAACAAATAAAGAATTATTAGAAAAATCCATCGAAGAAAATATTGGTTCTTTGAAGAAAATCATTGGTGATATCATTGTGGGTTTTGAGGATAACGAAACCCTTGAAGCTGCTCTAGGTCATCTTTTAAAGCAACACAACAAAACCATTTCGACAGCTGAAAGTTGCTCGGGTGGAAAAATAGCTCAGGTTTTAACTTCGGTTTCTGGAGCTTCTGACTATTTTAAAGGAAGTGTAGTTTCTTATGCTACTGAAACTAAAATTTCTGTTTTGGGAATCTCGGAAGAATTGATAAATGAATTTACTGTAGTAAGTGCCGAAGTTGCAAAACAGATGGCTATTAACGTAAAAAGTTTAATGAAAACAGATTACGCTATCGCGACAACTGGGAATGCAGGTCCGACTAAAGGCGAC
>NZ_JAQTPQ010000095.1 GCF_028712645.1 Flavobacterium sp.
AAGTCATATTCAAATTTGGATCGTTTACCGAAACTTTACCCTTATATTGTTCCCTATTAAAATTGCCATTTATAGCTACATTACTATAGGAATAATTTTTATAATCTATTTTCGATATATCACCTTTAATAGATAAATTCAAATATTTTTCAGAAAATCCTTTGCCATCCACATCAATATTCATACTTACTTTTCCGACATCGGTTCTGTCTAAAAATGTTCCAATATCAAAATTCCCCAAAACAACATTTCCAGTATAAGAAGCATTATCAATAAAATCAATATTTTTCATTGCCAAATGGGATTGCACATTGCCTATTTCAGTTGACATAGAAAAATTAGCATTGATATAGGAACTAGTAACTTGAGTATTACCAATAATTGTAAATGCACCGAGTTTTTTTAAATTATTTGGCAATTTCTTACCTAAAACATTTGGAAGTAAAGTTACAAGGTCATCATAAGTCAAGGAAAGTTTCTTAAATTTTCCATTCATATAAAATTGCTGTTCTTTTTTTGGAAAAAGATTTTTGAAATTTATAAATCCAATTATTTGAGATTTTTTTGAATCGACCAACTTCAAATTCGATAAATTTAAATCGTTCAAAGTCCCTTTAAGAGTTGCTTTAACATCAAAATGTTGATTTCTGCCTAATTCTTTATAAAAGCATCGAATGTCATTTGAAGCTATTGACGAAGAATTGATTTTAGCATCAAATTGTACTTTATTATTGAAATCTAAGAAGTCTTCAATCTTATAATTCAAATAAACCGTTCCTTTTATCTTGGATTCTTTTGTCAGCAAATCAAGGTCTTCAAGTTGTATTCTTTTTTTTGTGTAACTAAATTTTGAGCTCAAATTGACCACAAATATTCCTCGGTGATCCAGAAAAGATAATTTGTTTATTATTGTGTTAACATTAGGTCCATAAAGTTTGAAATCACTAATAGAAGCGTTAAGTCTAGTAAAGTCTACATCCTTTGGTATTTCTCTATTTTCGTCTGTTAAAATAAAATGACCATTTGTGATTTTTGCATTTTTAGCCGTAAGTAAAAAATGCTTTCCATTTGGCTTTCCCGTTCCAAAAGCATTAATAAATACATCAATATTCGTTTCTTTTTCGTTCTTGTAAGTTTTCAAATTAAAAAGAAATCCATCTAATTCTATATCTCCAAAAATTAAATCGCCATCTAATAACTTTTTACCACCTATTAAATTAGTTTTAATCCTGTTAACATAAATCAAAGTGTCTTTGTGATGATCAAGAATCAAGACTTTTTTGAGTTTAACTCCTCCAAAAATCGAGATTGAAACTTCATCGATAGTTATATTTGTTCCAAAGTCTTTATTGATACTTTGCGTAAAATATTGAGCTATTTTTGTTTGAACAAAAGGCAATGAAAGCACAATACCAAGCACCAATAATAGCACAATAAGTCCAAGAAAGGAACGATGTAGTACTTTTAAAATTTTTTTGACGCTTACTATTTTTTCAGTTTTTTTGATACCTCTTATTTTTTAATTTTTCTTTTAAAATTTTGTTTTGCTTTAAGAAACCAGAGCCGATTCAATAAAAATTCTTTAATTTTGGCTCCACCGTAAATATTAATATACGGATTGTCAAATATAATTCAAAATTTGTGCCTTTTTATGCAAAATTCCGAGGTTTTTATTCTTGCTATCGAAAGTTCTTGTGATGACACAGCTGCAGCGGTTTTGCATAACGACAAAGTCTTATCGAATGTTGTGGCTAATCAATTGATTCATAATCAATATGGCGGAGTAGTTCCTGAACTTGCATCACGAGCGCATCAGCAAAATATAGTTCCGGTTATCGATGCTGCGCTTCGTAAAGCGAACATAAAAAAAGAACAACTTTCGGCAATTGCCTTTACTCAAGGTCCAGGATTGATGGGTTCACTTCTTGTAGGAAGTTCGTTTGCAAAATCTTTGTCTTTGGCCCTAGAGATTCCATTAATTGCTGTAAATCATATGCAAGCTCATATTTTAGCCCATTTTATAGAGGATGAAAGAAACGAAAAACCAACATTTCCATTTCTTGCCTTAACAATTTCTGGCGGACATACTCAAATCGTGAGAGTGAATAACTTTTTCGATATGGAAATCATTGGAGAAACCACTGATGATGCTGTGGGGGAAGCTTTTGATAAAAGCGCAAAAATACTAGGTCTTCCCTATCCTGGCGGTCCTTTGATTGACAAATATGCACAACTTGGAAACCCAAAAACTTTTGCATTTACAAAACCAAAAGTTCCTGGATTAGATTTTAGTTTTTCTGGTTTGAAAACCGCCATTTTATATTTTATCCAAAAGAAAAAGCTAGAAAATCCCAACTTTGTTGATAAAAATCTAAATGATATTTGTGCTTCCATTCAATATACAATTATCGAAATTTTAATGGACAAGTTGAAAATGGCCGTAAAAGAAACTGGAATTAATCAAATCGCAATTGGCGGAGGAGTTTCGGCCAATTCAGGAATTAGAAATGCTTTGAAAGAAGCCAAAAAAAAATACGATTGGAAAACCTTCATCCCCAAATTTGAATACACCACCGATAATGCTGCAATGATTGGAATTGTAGGTTATCAAAAGTTTTTATCTAAAAATTTCGAAACTTCGTCTGTAGTTTCAAAAGCACGAATTCAATTTTAAATTATGCAATTATTCTATAATCCAACTATAAACGAAACTACAGAAAACTTTTCTTTTGACAAAGAAGAAAGCAAACATATCATTAAAGTATTACGAAAAAAAGATGCCGATATTCTTTTTGTAACCAATGGTTTAGGATTGCTATTCAAAACTGAAATCACTTTGGCATCGGACAATAAATGCACTGTAAAAATTCTTGCTGTAGAAAAGGCTGTGCCTTCTAAATTTCACTTGCATCTGGCTGTTGCACCCACAAAAATGAATGATCGTTATGAATGGTTTTTAGAAAAAGCAACCGAAATTGGAATTCACGAAATCACACCTATTATATGTGATCGCTCGGAACGAAAAGTGATAAACTCAGAAAGATTTGATAAAATTTTATTGACTGCAATGAAGCAATCGAATGTGTTATTTCTTCCTAAATTGAATAAAGCAATTTCATTTAAAGAGTTTTTAAATAAAAAAAGCGATGGTCTTCAATTGATTGCTCACTGTGAGGAAACGGACAAAAAATCATTAAAATCAGTTTTGAAACCCAACGAGAATGTTACTTTGCTCATTGGCCCTGAAGGCGACTTTTCTGAAAAAGAAATAGTATTGGCTCTCGAAAACAATTACATTCCAGTATCTCTTGGAAATACTCGATTAAGAACCGAAACCGCTGCCGTTGTGGCTTGTCATAGTGTAGTTTTTGTGAATGAAGATTGATAATTATGAAAAAAAAATATTTCTTATTTCTATTATTTTCTATCACTTCATTTTCCCAAGAAATTGCCTTGGTAAAATATAAAGGAGGTGGCGATTGGTATGCAAATTCAACTTCGTTACCCAATTTGATAAAATATTGTAATGCTAACATCAATACCAAAATAAAATCGAAGCCAGGATTAGTAGAACCGAGTAGTCCTGATTTATTCTCCTATCCTTTTGTTCATATGACTGGGCACGGAAATGTTGTTTTCAGTGATGCCGATATAAATAATCTAAGAAATTATATGTTTTCTGGAGGTTTTCTTCACATTGATGATAATTATGGAATGGATCAATATATAAGGAAAGAAATCAAGAAAATTTTTCCAAATAATGACTTAATCGAAATTCCTTCCAATCATCAAATTTTTCAAAAACCCTATTTGTTCCCAAATGGATTACCAAAAATACACGAACACGACGGCAAACGGCCACAGGCTTTTGGGATTTTCATTGAAAACAGATTAGTTTTACTTTATACTTTTGAATGTGATTTAGGTGATGGTTGGGAAGACCCAGAGGTACACAATGATCCCACGGAAGTTCGAGATAAAGCTTTAAAAATGGGAGCCAATATTATTAATTATATTTTTAATAATTAATGCGAACAAGGGTTGAAATTCTAATTATAGTGCGTTAGCCACTAAATATTGGTAGTAATTTGATTCAAAATTTGTGAGCGTTTCGTAGGTACGCAACAAAAAGACAAATATTGCGTACCTACAGAACGCTAAATCTATTACAATCCCTGTTTTCTATCAATATTTAGTGCCTAACGGCACATTTCAACACTTAATCCCATAATTAATATATTCCAATATTATTAAAGAAATCACTTCATTAACTCCAAATTGCATTTATATTAGCACTATATCGTTATAGTGTGAAATTTTTATTAAAATAATTTGCTGTATTAACAAATTTGTTATATTATTGTCGAATAATTAACCCAAATATTTAATTTTTAACAAACCTAACTTATTATGAAAAAAATCTTTTTATCAGCAGCAGCAATTTTAGTGCTATTCTCTTGTCAAAATGACACGACTGATTCATCGACTCCAGCAACTAGTGCTATTACCCACAGACTTTGTGCTTCACAAGATGTTCTTGAAGCTCAATTAGCAGCTGATCCAACATTAGCAATCAGAATGAATCAAATTGAGGCTTTCACACAAAGTACTATTTCCAGATCTAATTTTAAATTGGTAAATGGTAAAATTGTAATTCCTGTTGTAGTAAATGTTTTGTACAAAACCGCTGCCGAAAATATTTCAGATGCTCAAATTCAATCACAAATTGATGTATTGAACCAAGATTACACAGCCGCTAACTCAGATTTCAACAGCGTTCCTGCTGAATGGTCTGGAGTAAAAGCAAATGTTGATATCACTTTTGAATTGGTAAGCATTATTAGAAAATCAACTACAAAAACATCTTGGGGAACCAGAGATACAATGAAAAAATCTAAACAAGGCGGAATCAATCCTACTTCTCCAACCACAACCCTTAATCTTTGGGCTTGTACAATAGGAGGTGGAATATTGGGGTACGCGCAATTTCCAGGAGGCTCAACAGCAACAGATGGAGTTGTAATTGATTCTAAATATTTTGGTTTATCAAGTGCTGCAAGTTATCCTTATAATTTAGGAAGAACAGGAACACACGAAGTTGGTCACTGGATGAATTTACGTCATATTTGGGGCGATGCCTCTTGTGGTGATGATTTAGTTGCAGATACTCCTGTTGCTAAAACTTCAAATTTTGGTGTTCCAACGTATCCTTATGTAAGTACTTGTTTACCAGCTCATAATGAAATGACTATGAACTATATGGACTATACAGATGACAGAGGAATGTATATGTTTACAAATGGTCAAAAATCAAGAATGACAGCAATCTTTGCTTCAGGTGGACCAAGAGCTTTGATAGGACAATAATATTTATTTATCTAAATATAAAACTCGCTACTTGTTAGCGAGTTTTTTTTTATCTTTATCAAAATAATAATCAACAGATGATAACTTCAAAAATAATAGCAAATGGAATTTTAAAAGCAATCCTTTTTTTAGTTTTAGTTGCAATATCATTATATTTTTTATTTCAAATTCAATCAGTTCTAATTTATCTTGTAGTTTCCTTGATTCTCACATTAATTGGAAATCCAATTCTTGATTTCTTAAAAACTAGATTGAAATTCAAGCATATCATAGCTACTATCACTACACTTTTTATTTTCATCTTATTTATTGCCGTTTTTGTAATGATGTTCATTCCACTAATTTCATCACAAGGACAAAATTTATCTCTTTTAAAGTCTTCTGAAATTGATAAAAATATAACTGAATTAGTAAATCAAACAACTTCTTTTTTAGAAAGTTATCATATTGATACCAAACAAATAATTACAGAAACTGGTCAATCTTCCTCGATAAATTTTAATTTTATACCTAACTTTTTAAATACAATCTTAGAAACTATAAGTAGTTTTGGAATTGGATTGGCTTCCGTTTTATTTATTACTTTTTTCTTTTTAAAAGATGGATTAAAATTTCTTGAAGGAGCAAAAAAATTGATTCCTGATAGTCAGGAAGACAAAATTTTGAATTCCGTTCATAAAATCAACCATCTACTTTCTCGCTATTTTATTGGTCTATTACTCCAATTGTTTATTGTTTTCCTTTTGTATCTAATAGTATTATTCATTTTTGGAATACCAAATCCTTTCATCATAGCCTTTTTGTGTGCTGTTTTAAATATTGTTCCCTATATTGGCCCAATTATAGCTTCTATTTTAGCTGCAATTTTAACAATGTTAAACAATTTAGGAAGTGATTTTCAATCCGAAATTTTACCAACCACAATCTATGTTTTAATTGGGTTTTGGATAGTTCAAATTATAGATAACAACTTTTCACAACCACTTATTTTTTCTAAAAGTGTTAGTTCACATCCTTTAGAAATATTTCTTATCATTCTAATTGCAGGATTTCTTTCTGGCATTTTAGGAATGGTTATCGCAGTTCCTTTATATACTATTTTGAAAGTAATTGGAAAAGAATTTTTTCCAGAAAATAAAGTAATTCAGTTGTTAACTAAAAATATTTAGTGTTGGATTTAAATATTTTAACTCCTGAAATTCAATTATTTATCAATGAAAATATTGATAAAAATATTGCAAAATTAGCATTGCAAAAAAATCCATTTCCAAATGTTGAATGGTTATCTATCTTAAATCAAATCGAAGCTAAAACAAAAGCAAAACTAAAATTGCCTATTTGGTTTACTACCGAAAACATTATTTACCCAAGCAAAATCTCAATAGAACAAACTTCATCTGAAAAAACTGCTTCTTATAAAGCTGAAATTGTTTCTGGCGAAAGTTTAATAGATTTGACTGGAGGTTTTGGTATCGACGATTATTATTTTGCTAATAAAATAAAAAAAGTAGCGCATTGCGAAATAAATACTGAGCTCTCAACTACTGTAAAACACAATTTCGAACAATTAAAGGTCAAGAATATCACTTGCTTTCCTGGTGATAGTTTCTCGACATTAAAAGAATTAAATACTAATTGGGATTGGATTTATATTGATCCATCCAGAAGAAATGATGACAAAGGCAAAGTTTTTATGCTTCAGGATTGTTTGCCAAACATTCCTGAAAATCTTGATTTGTTATTTCAATATTCGAATTCTATTCTAATAAAAACAGCTCCTCTACTCGATATTGCTGCAGGTTTATCAGAACTAAAAAATGTAAAAACAATACACATCGTTGCGGTTGAAAATGAAGTAAAAGAATTGTTATGGGAAATACATAAAGGTCATACTGGAAAAATAAACATAAAAACAATCAATATTTTAAAGGAGAAATCAGATGTTTTTGAATTTGTACTAAACGAAAAAACTCAATTTCCAACTTATAATTTACCTCAAAATTATTTATATGAACCTAATAGTGCTATAATGAAATCAGGTGGTTTTGACGAAGTGGGAATTTTTTATAAACTAAACAAACTGCACAAACATTCGCATTTATACACGAATTCAAATCTAATTTCATTTCCGGGAAGAATTTTTGAAATTGAAAAATCTATTCCATACAACAAAAATGATATGAAGTCCTTTTTAGAAAACAAACAGGCTAATATCACAACCCGCAATTTTCCTGATACTGTTGAAAGTATTCGGAAAAAGTGGAAAATAAAAGATGGTGGAAATCTATATTGTTTTTTCACAACTGATGAAAATGACAATAAAATAGTTTTAATTTGCAGAAAAATATAATAAAATGAAACAAGTAGCCTTAGTAATTTTTTTCTTAATAAGTAGTAATATATTTGCCCAAAAACCTTGTGAATATAGTACAGATGTCACTGATTCCATTGGAACTTATAAGTCAACCAAGGAATATATGATTTACGAAAAGAATTTTGCAGGAAACACTAATTATATTTTTTTCGCTTTAGTATTAACTGATGGTACGCCAACTTTGAACTTACAACTTATTCAAAAAAGCAAAGATTTTATGAAGGCCAATTGTTTTGATAAAAATTCAAAATTATTTTTGCAGTTGAATAATGGAAAAATAATAACATTGTTACACATTAATCAGGAAAATTGTGGCTCATTGCTTAGAGATGACAATGGTTTTGACAATAGAATTCTACAAGGTTCTTTTTTGTTTTTGAAAGGATCATTCGAAGATCTTAAAAGTTCACCAGTAAATTTAATGAGGATAAAATATTTGACTGATATTGAAGATTATGTTATTAAAAAAGAATTTCAATCAGAGTTAAACAATCAGATATATGAACCAGAAACCTACTTTATCAAGTATTTAAACTGTATTGAATAACTATTCACAATTCCATTTTACATTTGAAACTTTATCATTCAAAGCTGATTTTAGATTGTAATGCCACCATTCTGAGTCAATAAAATTGAATCCATTTCCTATCATCGTATTTTTTAATAATTCCCTGTTGTCTTTTATTTCCTGAGAAAGATTTTGATAATTATGACTGGCTTCGATTCCAAAAAAATCGAAAGTCGTTCCCATATTGAGTTCTTCTCCATTAGAATCAACTAAAGTTATATCAACTGCTCCTCCTCTATTGTGAATGGAACCTTTAGCTGGATCTGCAACATAAGATGGATTAGGCACAATTTTCCACATTCTTTTTTGAATATCCAACGGTCTATAACAATCATATAATTTGATTTTATAACCCATTTTCATAAAAGAATTATTGGCAACAATCAATGCTTTCACGGTTTTCAGCCTTAAAAAACATTCCGCACAATCATATACTTTAGCTTTCAAAAAATTATCTGAAGTGGCATATTTCATATCATAAACAAAATCTTTGCTGTAGTCTTTCAAATTCACAAATGTAGTGTCGTTGATAATGGATTGATTTTTAGTCATACTATCCGAAACTAGCGTTTGAGATTTACAGGAGAACAAGCTAAAAATCGTAAAAAAAAGAAATAAGGGTTTGATATAGAAAGTCATAAATACAATTTTTTATAAAATTATACCAAATAAATGAATTTTTAAGAGAATTATCTTTAGGATTTCCAATGTTTTTTTTTATTTTATATCGAATACAAAATAAAACCCTTTATAAATAAAAAATTGTAAACCCATATATCAATCAATATTCATTAAAAAAATATTATTTTAGCCAAAACTGAAAATTTATATGAATACAACTCCACTTATTACAGATGATACTATTGTCTTTGGAATTTTAATGTTTTCCCTTGGTTTTGTTTTTTACACCTCTTCAAGTGAAAATAATGGTTGGATAAAGTTTTATAAAATTGTACCTGCGCTATTAATGGTATATTTACTGCCTGCGCTCTTTACTTCGGTAGGTATTATTGCACCCGAATGGGAAACTATAAATCAAATAGGCGAAATCGTTAAGCAAGAATCAAATTTATATCAGGTTTCAAGCAGATATTTATTGCCAGCAGCTTTAATATTAATGACTTTAAGTATTGATTTAAAGGCTATGTTTAATTTAGGTCCAAAAGCATTGATTATGTTTTTAACAGGAACTGCTGGAATTATTATTGGAGGTCCAATTGCCGTTCTGCTAATCTCCTTTATTTCTCCAGAAACAGTTGGTGGAGTTGGTCCTGATGCAGTTTGGCGTGGTTTAGCTACATTAGCTGGAAGCTGGATTGGCGGAGGGGCAAATCAAGCTGCTATGCTTGAAATTTACGAATACAATCCAAAAAAATATGGTGGAATGGTTCTGGTTGATATTATTGTGGCAAACTTATGGACTGCAATTTTATTAATTGGAATCGGGAAATCTGTAAAAATCGATAAATGGTTAAAATCTGATACTTCATCAATAGACACACTAAAAGAGAAAGTATCTTCATATGCTTCAAAAATTGAACGAAATCCTACATTATCTGATTTAATAATTATTTTATCAATTGCATTTACAGTCGTAGGAATTTCTCATTTAGGAGGAAATGTAATTTCGGCTTTTTTAGTAAAAAATTTTAAATCTGTTAGTGATAAAAGTTCTGCATTCTCCTCGTTTAGCTCACAATTCTTTTGGATGATAAGTATTGCCACTCTTTTAGGCATCACCTTGTCATTCACAAAATTCAAAAAATATGAAGGTGCGGGTGCCAGCAAAATTGGAAGTCTGTTTGTATACATATTAGTTGCAACTATAGGAATGAAAATGGATTTAAGAAAAATAGTAGATAATCCTGGATTAATTTTGATTGGTATTGTTTGGATGACCGTTCATGCGCTATTACTAATCCTCGTTGCAAAATTAATAAAAGCTCCCTTCTTTTTTCTAGCTGTTGGAAGTCAAGCAAATGTTGGTGGAGCTGCTTCTGCACCAGTTATTGCTGCAGCATTTCATCCTTCTTTGGCTTCAGTTGGTGTTCTATTGGCGGTTTTTGGCTATGTGATTGGAACATACGGTGCAATGTTGACTGCAGAATTAATGCGCATAATAACTTCTTAAACAAACATTTTAAAGTCTAAAATATATTTTGTTGGACGTCTGAAATTTTAAATTGTTTAAAATGCCAAAATAAAAGCTTTTAGATCCCAATTTAGAGGGATACGAAATATAGAATTCTTCCTTTTCAGGCTAACTAATATTTATACTTAAATTTTGTCACTCCAAAGGTTTTAGGATTGACCCATTTTTAGGACACTGATGATACGGATTCTATTTTTTTATTTTACTCGACTTTTAATTTTGCATAGAAGATTTCAATATTTTAAATTCCAACTTGTTATTATTATTTGACCCGTTGGGTGTAATTCCACATATTCGCTACAAATTGACTCCTTAAGCTAACGATTACAGCACATAAAAAAAGCTTAAATTAGATTCGCTCTTTGCAAGGCCGATTGTTAAACTGTTGCGTAATAGCACGAGTGTAATTCTGGTTGAGAATATGTGGAATTACACCCAACGGGTTTCCTTATAGAAATTACACAAAATGGGTTTGATAATTGTCAAATCCATTTTTTTTTGTTCCAAAAGAATTTGTTTTTACTACTTTTACATCCTAAATTAAAAATCAAGATGTCAGCAGCAAAAAAAGATTATAAAAGAATTACCACAAAGTCATTAAGCGAAATGAAAGCTGATAGAGAAAAAATCTCTATGTTAACTGCTTATGATTATTCAATGGCTAAAATTGTTGATGCCGCTGGTGTCGATGTGATTTTAGTAGGCGATTCTGCTTCGAATGTTATGGCTGGTCACGAAACAACTTTGCCGATAACTTTAGACCAAATGATTTATCACGCTTCTTCGGTTGTTCGTGCCATTCACAGAGCACTTGTCGTGGTCGATTTACCTTTCGGAAGTTATCAATCAGATCCAAAAGAAGCCTTGCGTTCTGCCATCCGAATTATGAAAGAAAGTGGCGGTCACGCTGTGAAACTGGAAGGCGGAAGCGAAGTTAAAGAATCTATCAAGAGAATATTAAATGCTGGAATTCCTGTAATGGGACATTTGGGTTTAACACCACAATCCATATATAAATTTGGAACTTACACTGTTCGGGCCAAAGAAGAACAAGAAGCCGAAAAATTGATAGAAGATGCAAAATTGCTAGAGAAATTAGGCTGCTTTGCAATTGTTATCGAAAAAGTTCCAGCGCATTTAGCCGAAGAAGTAGCCAAAAGTATTTCGATTCCAGTTATAGGAATTGGAGCCGGTGGCGGTGTTGATGGGCAAGTTTTGGTCATTCACGATATGCTAGGAATGAATAATGAATTTAGTCCACGTTTTTTACGTCGCTATATGGATTTATATGACGGAATGACAAAAGCCATTGGACAATATGTTACCGATGTGAAGTCGAGTGATTTTCCGAATGAAAAGGAGCAGTATTAATTTTTGAGCTAAATTGATTAAAAAAGCATTCTTTTTTTAATAAAATAAAACCTTTAATATGCCAATAATTCCCAATACCAGCATTGTTATACCTTGTTATAATGAAGAAAAGGGTATCTCAAATAGTGAATATTCGAATTTTCTGGTGAATAATCCTGAGGTATTTATTTGTTTTGTAAATGATGGTTCTACAGATAAAACTCTTGAAGTTTTAAATGTTTTAAAGTCAAAACACGAAAATCAAATTCACGTTCTTTCTTTGGAAAAAAATTCAGGTAAAGCTGAAGCTGTTAGATTGGGAATTAATTACTGTAATACAAATTTCCAACACCAATACATAGGTTATTTAGATGCTGATTTAGCAACTACGTTAGAAGAATTCATTGAACTTCGGAATGATTTACAAGGCGAAATAATCTTTAGTTTTGGTTCGCGAATCAGAAAAATTGGCTCTACAATCGAGCGTGAAAATAGTCGGTTTTTGATAGGAAGAGTTGT
>NZ_JAQTPQ010000096.1 GCF_028712645.1 Flavobacterium sp.
ACCTCTTCCCTTCCCGAACAGAGTAGTTAAGCCCGCCTGCGCAGATGGTACTGCAATTATGTGGGAGAGTATGTCGTCGCCTTTCTTTTGAAAAACCCTATTCCTATCGGAATGGGGTTTTTTGTTTGTAACTACGACGTGTTTGTCCTTCGGACTCCTTCGTCACCTTCCTTTTAGTTTGCAATGGTTTGAATTTACTGTCTATTTTTTATTTTGTTAATTACGCGAATAGAGGATAATTATACGTAAATATCTATTTTTTTAAATCTTCTATTAATTAGTTTTGGGAAATATAATAATAGTCTTTGGAAATAGATGCTATTTTATATCTACCAAAAAAACAAATTTTTTAACCAAAATTAATTATGAAGAAAGTTTTCAAAAAAACCTTGTTTATTTCTGCATTCTTGTTAGTATGTAGCATAATGCAAGCTCAATCTGTTACCGGGAAGGTAGCTGATTCTGATGGACCTTTACCAGGTGTAAATGTTGCTGTCCAAAACTCAAAAATTGGAGCAACCACTGATTTTGATGGTAAGTTCACCTTGAACAATTTACCTAAAGATGCCGTTTTAACTGTAAGTTACCTTGGGTACGCTACTCAAAAAATTACTTTAAATGGCAAAAATGAAATTAATATTATCCTTGTTTCTGACAAAGTTGATTTGAAAGAAGTAGTAGTTGTTGGTTTCGGATCTACTAAAAAGAAGGATATAACGGGTGCAATTGCTGTTGTGACTTCAAAAGAATTTGAAGGAAGAGCTAATACAGGAATAGGAAATGCCCTTGAAGGTAAAGTTGCTGGAGTTCAAATAACAAAACCTTCAGGACAACCACAAGCTGGTTATACGATTAGAGTTAGGGGAACATCAACTATTACAGCTGGAGCTGAGCCTTTGTATATTTTAGATGGTATTCCAACAACTTCAATAGACGAAATCAGTCCATCGGATATTGAATCAATGACAGTACTTAAAGACGCATCCTCGGCAGCGATTTACGGGGCTAATGGATCTAATGGAGTTATCCTTATTACTACAAAAAGAGGAGGAAATCAAAAAACTAAAGTAACATTAGATGCTTATACTTCGTCTTCAACGGTGTCTAAAAAATTAGATGTTTTGGATGCAACTCAATATAAAGCTTTAATGACTGAAATGGGTCAGACTACTGATTGGACTCAATATCCATATAATAATAATTGGCAAGATAGAGTTTTAAGAACAGCTCTATCTAAAAATTATTCATTAGGAGTATCTGGTGGAGACGAAAAAACGAATTATTATCTTTCAGGAACTTATCTTGATCAAGAAGGTGTTGTTATGACTAATAAAGTGGAAAGATATACCTTTAAATTGAATTTGGATCACAAAGTAAGCAAATCAGTAAAAGTTGGGTCAAGCATTGGTTACAGCAAATGGAAAGATGTTGATGTAAATGAAGCTGGAAAGTTTGGAGTAATTTTAAATTCAATAACAGGTGCTCCAGTGACTGATGTTTACAATGCTGATGGAACCTTTTCAATAAATCCATTTATTCCGGATCTTGAAAGTCCTGTTGCCTTAGTTTTAAAAAATGATCACGCTTATCAAAATTATAAATTTAACGGGAATGTGTATACAGAAATCGCCTTTTTAAAAGACTTGAAATTCAAATCTATGTTTGGGTTTGAACAATTAAATAGCACTTATAATTCTTGGGTTGATCCCTATACAAGCAGAGAAGGAAGAGGATTTAAGGGTATGGCATCTTTATCTAAAGATCAAACTTCTTTTTGGAATTTTGAAAACACACTTACTTATGCAAAATCATTCAACAAACACAATTTTAATGCTTTAGTGGGTCATATTGCATCGGAAAAGGATTATTCATCTGCTTCTATAAGTGCCAGAAATTTTGGCTCAGCTGCAGTGCATACCGTAAATGCAGGAGCAGTAAGAACATCTGGATTTTCAGCAGGACCTAAAGAAATTAGAGAAGCTGTAATTGGAAGATTAAATTATAGCTATGAAGACAAATATTTAATGACCGGTAATTTCCGTGCTGATGCTTATTCAGGATTTGGAGAAAAAAACAGATGGGGTTATTTCCCTTCGTTTTCAGGAGGTTGGAGAATTTCAAAAGAAGACTTCTTTAGTGGTGTAAGCGCAATAAATGATTTGAAATTGAGAGCAGGTTGGGGTATAGTAGGAAATAGTCAAGTTGATGGTTACGCTCACTTTGGTCAGGTAAATCCTGGGGCTCCTTATGTTATAGGTGGTTTAGTTGTACCGGGTTCAAATCCTTCAACACTTGAAAGTTCTGATCTTAAATGGGAAAAAACCGAGCAAACTAATATTGGTCTTGATGTTTCATTGTTGAAAAATCGTTTGTCTTTGACAACTGACTATTACATCAAGAAAACAAGTGATATGTTGCTTAAAAAAATAATTCCTTCCAGTACTGGATTTTCAACAGCACAATTAAATGTTGGAGCAATGGAAAACAAGGGTTTTGAGTTTTCGGTAAGTTCTAAAAACTTAGAAAACGAATTAAAATGGAATACTGATTTTAATATTTCATTTAATAAAAGTAAAATCACGAGTCTTCCAGGAGGTAGCATACAATTAGGACAGCTTAATAACGATGGTCGAGGTTTAGTTGCCATTGCACAAGAAGGACAGCCATTAGGGACTTTTTATGGTTATGTTTCTGAAGGAGTTGATCCAGCAACAGGAAATATCAAATATAAAGATATTGATGCTAGCGGTGATTTAAGTGACGGTGACAAAACTATTATTGGTAATGCAAATCCTAAATACACTTTTGGTTTAGCAAATGATTTTAAATATAAAAACTGGTCGTTCAATATCTTCTTCCAAGGAGTTCAAGGAAATGACATTTTTAATGCCACTCGAATTGATACAGAAGGAATGTATAATGCAAACAATCAATTGACTACTGTTTTAAATCGCTGGACTACGGCAGGTCAAATCACTGATATGCCAAGAGCAGATTTTGCAGGAACTAACAATGTTCTAGTTTCTTCAAGATATGTAGAAGATGGCTCTTATGTAAGATTGAAATCATTGACTTTAGGCTACGATTTTCCTGAAAATTTGGTAAGCAAATTAAGTATGAGTAAGGTGCGTTTCTATTTAACGGCCGAAAATCTATTTACTTGGACTAAATATTCAGGATTAGACCCAGAACTTAGTATTTACGGAAGAAGCAATGATAACTCTTTAAAGAACATTGCACCAGGGATAGATTACGGAACCTACCCACAAACTAGAGATATTATTTTTGGTTTAAACCTTTCTTTTTAATCACATAAAATAAAACAGTATGAAAAATATATATAATAAATTAAGGATAGTAGGTTGTTCTTTGATAGTTGTTGCACTTTCTTCGTGTAGTTCAGACTTCTTGAATGTAGCTCCTACATCTACCCTTACAACAGGTAACGCCTATAATTCGGCTCAAGACCTTAGTAATGCACTAAATGGTGCCTATAGAACTTTTTATGAAGAATATTATCAATGGGATAACGTCCTTTTAGGAGATGTTCGTTCTGATAATTCTTATAATGCCAATGGAGATTCTCCTATTGACGCTTATGATCAACTAAATATTACAACAAGTAACAATAGGATGATGGCTAACTGGAGTCAGTTATATACTGGAATAGCCCGCGCCAATATTATTTTAGAAAAAATAAAAAGTGTTAATGATCCGGAATTAGATAAAAATAATCTAAGAGAAAATATCATTGGACAAGCAAGTTTTTTGCGTGCTTTTCACTATTTTCAATTAGTAAGAAATTATGGTGGTGTGCCAATTGAGCTTCATTCTAATTCAACTGACCCTGCAACAATCAATCTAGCTCGTTCAACTGAAAAAGAAGTTTATGATCAAATTGATGCTGACCTTCAAATTGCATTGGCAAACTTGCCAGATTCTTATGCAGGTGGTGCAAGCGAAAACAAAGTTAGAGCTACTAAAGGAGCCGCAAATGCTTTGTTAGCTAAAATTTGGGCACAAAGAAGCGATAGAGATTATACGAAAGTATTAAAATATTGTAACGATGTAATTAATAGTCCTGCAGGCTATGGCTTGGTTACCAATTATGCCGACCTTTTTGATGGAGATCATTATTTCAATAAAGAATCAATATTAGAAGTTTCTTTTCAAGGAGGCAACTGGGATGTTTCTAACTGGGGAGTTCAATTGTTTTTGGCACCAGAAGATGGATGGCAAAAATATGCTACTCCTTCTAAAAATTTAATTGCTGCTTATGATGCTCAAGGCGATGTGATTCGTAAAGACGCTAGTGTTGTTTTTTGGGATAACCTTGACTGGGCTGACGAAAACTGGAATCCTTGTGGAGACAAAACAATTGCAGTTCCGTTTCCTTATAAAGAAAAACACGCTGATGGATGGAATAGTGGTGATCATCCTTATCTTTTGCGTTTGGATGACATTATTTTGTTGAAAGCTGAAGCTCAAAACGAATTGAATGATCTACCAGGAGCATTATTAACAATAAAACAAATTCGTGACAGAGTTAGTTTACCTATTCTTACAGCTTCTTCTAAAGCAGATATGAAAACTAAAATCTTAAACGAAAGAAGATTAGAGTTAGCTTTTGAAGGCGAACGTTGGTATGATTTAGTTCGGGCTGGTGTTTGTACAACAGTAATGAACTCTTTAAATGAAGTTAAATATACTTGTGGCGGTGGAACTGCAAGTGCTCCTATTAGCATTAGCTACAACTGTACAGATGCTAAATGGTTATGTCCGATACCTCAATTAGAAAGAGATACGAATCCTAATCTAACTCAAAACCCTGGATATTAGTAATTTTATAATAAATGTTTGATTAAGTTTTTTTAATTATTGAATACTTCGGGGATTTTCTTCGAAGTATTCTTTATTTTTATTCAATCCTAAAAATGTTTGTATGAACAGTAAAAAAATATCTTTTTTAAGTTTTTTTATTCTGGTTGTTCTGTTTTCTTGTTCCAGCAGTTCTAGTCAAAATAATCCACTTCCTGTTATTCCTCCAGTTGATAATACACCTCAACCTGTACTTACCGGCAAAATGGTCTATCATAGTTATTCTTGTTATGGTTGCAACGATTCGAAAATATTTCTTTATAATTTTAGCACTGATGTAAGAACGGTATTGAGTCAAAACTGGAATATTACAAACCCAATGAATGCCCATTTTTCGCCCGACGGGAAAAAGATTGTGTTTATGGGAATTTCCCAATCCAATAACAGTTGGGATGTTTTTATTTATACTTTAGGAACTAATGTTCAGCCAACGAACCTTACACAAAATTCTTTGGGAAGAGATGAAGATCCAAAATTTTCCCCTGATGGTTCTAAAATTGTTTTCAAACAAAACGGAGTATTAAAAGAAATGGATACCACAGGAAATATTTTGAGAACTTTTGTCGTTTCAAATAATGAAGCTTCAATGCCCTACTATACTTCTGATGGTAATAGTATTGTGTATGCTGGAAGTGAATCTAATAATTCTACCGCGGACATTATTAAATATTCGATTTCAGATGGTACCACACAGTTATTAGCCTCGTCAGTAAATATTAACGAATATTATCCAATCGTGATTGATATTAATACTTTTTTATTTTCTCGTTCGAGCGGTAGTGATCAAGTTTATTTGGGTTATTTTAATGGAGCAACATCTATTAAACTTCCTTTTAATGAATCAGGTGCAGATTTTTCGGATGCTTATCCAGTTGATAGTCATACTGTATTGCTTTCTAGTACTAAAACGGGTGGAAGAGGAGAATATGATTTGTATTTAGCTGATATAATTAGTGGTAAAAAATGGTCGTTAAATCTTTATAATCCTTACATTAACAGCCCCAATAATGAATTGGGAGGATGTTACTCTCCTTTGTAAAACACAAAAATTAACTTTATGAAACGTTTCGTAATAATTATAGTATTATTTATAAATTCAATTTTTGCATTTTCACAGAAGACACCTTCTTTTGATATAAATAATTTGCAAATCAATTGGGAATTGATTGCAAATAATTACAAAAATGAAGAAAAAGTCCTAACCTCTTTTAAGTTTACAAACACAGGCAAAACTTTTTTTCCAGCTTCAGGATGGTCGATTTATTTTAACTATAGCCGCAATACCACTCCAACTCCAAACTCAAAGGATTTTATTATTACTCACATTAATGGTGATATTAGTCTGCTTAGACCTACTTCAAATTTCAAAGGCTTAAAGCCTAATCAGAGTGTGGATTTTTCATTTCTTTCCAACGGAAAGATTTTAAATTTCACTTATGCTCCCGCTGGGTTATATATTGTTTGGGACGCAAATTCCGATAAAGGATACAGTATCAAAAACTATATTATGAAACCCATTGTGGATAGTTCTGTTAATTATGTAACACCTGAAATCACTTACAATAACAACAAATCTATCGAAGATATTTCAATTGAAAGTTTGCCAAAAATATTTCCTTCTCCAAAATATTTCAAACAAAATTCAGGAAATTTTATTTTGGATAATAGTGTCAACATTCAATCAGACTCTCAATTTTCAAGCGAAGCGAATTATCTTTCAAATGAATTAAGTAAAATTCTTGAAGGAACTATTGCTGTAAATTCAAACGCCAATGGTGCAAAACAAATTATTTTAAAGAAAGCAGATTTAGCCAAAGAAGAATATATTCTTGACATTCAATCTAATAAAATTGAAATTTCGGCTTCATCAGGTAGCGGAATTTTCTACGGAATTCAATCCTTAAAATCGCTTTTGTCGGCTGATTCTTGGAAGAAAAAATCAGCATCAATAACTATTTCTAACTGCATTGTAAAAGACGAACCTCGATTTGAATATAGAGGTCTTATGTTTGATGTGGCGCGAAATTTCCAAACTAAAGAAACTATTTTCAAGATTCTTGACGCAATGTCATTGTATAAAATGAACCGTTTTCATTTTCACTTTAGTGATGATGAAGGTTGGCGAATTGAAATTTCATCCTTGCCAGAATTGACCAAAGTTGGTGGAAAACGTGGGTTTACATTAGACAGCAAAGAATTTTTGCCATCTTCTTACGGAGGCAGTCCAGAAACAGGAGTTTATCCTGGAAGCGGTTATTATTCGCGACAGGATTTCATTGAAATATTAAAATATGCCACCGAAAGGCATATTCAGGTAATTCCGGAAATCGAATCGCCAGGACACAGTCGCGCAGCAATCAAAGCGATGGATGCCCGATATAATAAATTTATGAAATTAGGCAATCAGCAAGAGGCAGAACGCTATTTACTCAGAGATTTAAACGACAAATCCGTTCATTCTTCTGCGCAATTATGGACAGATAATATTATGTGTGTGGCTTTGCCATCGACCTATACTTTTATGGAAAAAGTATTTGACGACATTTTGGAGATGTATAAAGAAGCTAATGCCCCTATTGAAACGATTCATCTTGGTGGAGACGAAGTGCCTTCGGGAACTTGGAAACTTTCGCCTTTGTGCAACAAACTAATTGCTGATGATGATAAATTGAATTCAACAGATGATCTTTGGTATTATTATTTTGACAAGATGGAAAAAATTGCTTCAAATCACAATCTTACAGTTTCTGGCTGGGAAGAAATTGCAATGAGAAAAACAGTCTTGGATGGCAAAAAAAGTTACATTCCCAATCCTGATTTTGCCAATAAAGGATTTCGGGCTTATGTTTGGAATAATGGAATAGGTTGGGGTTCGGAGGATTTGCCCTATAAATTAGCCAATTCAGGTTATAAAGTGGTGCTTTCCTGCGTGAGCAATTTGTACTTTGATTTGGCTTACGAAAAAGCACCTGATGAACTCGGATATAATTGGGCTGGATTTAATAATATCGATAAACCTTTCTATTTTATCCCTTTCGATTATTACAAAAACACTAAGGAAGACGCTGAAGGAAACGCAATAGATTCTAAATTATTCAACCAAAAAGAGCGTTTGACTGATTATGGAAAATCGAATATTCTTGGAATTCAAGGACAGCTTTTTAGCGAAAATGTTAGATCTACCCAAATATTGGAATACTTATTATATCCAAAATTATTAGCATTGGCCGAACGTTCTTGGGCACAAAATCCTGCTTGGGCAACAGAATCAGATAAAAAGAAAAGCGAAATATTGTACAACAAAGATTGGTCAACATTTGTAAATGTTCTTGGTAAAAAAGAAATGCCACGTTTAGATTATTATTTAGGCGGATTTGGTTATCGAATTCCTCCAGTTGGAGCAATTATCGAAAACGGGAAAGTGAGTGCTAATATTCAAATCCCTGGATTTACAATTCGATATACAACCGATGGTTCTGAGCCAACAATTAATAGCGAAATTTACAAAATGCCTATTGCTACAAAAGGTAAAATTACGCTCTGTGCATTTTCTAGTAATGGAAAAAAAGGAAAATTAACGATGGTAGAAAACAAATAATTTAGGAATCTATAACTTTATTGATTTTCAATAGAGACCTAACAGGTTTTAAAAACCTGTTAGGTCTAATCCGAAGCATATCAGTACTTTATTCTAACTATTGATTTGCATAAATAATTACGACTTATTTAGCATTATCTTTTCTAAATTGTAGAGGTGTGCAGCCATTGATTTGTTTGAATAATCTTGAGAGGTTTTTATTGTCAGTGAATCCCGATTCGATAGCAATTTCGTTAATTGATTTTTCTGATTCCAAAAGTTTATTCGAAAATTTTTCGATACGTAACTGGCATATGTATTTGTAAACCGCAGATCCTGTCACTTCAAGAAACCTCTTTTCAAGTGCTCTTCTTGAGATGGATACTTTTTTCAAAACATCAATTACATTGATGTTATTTTCAATATTTTGATGAATAAAATTTAATGCTTTCGCAATTTGTTTGTCAGTTGTAGCACAAATATCTGTCGATTGTCTCGTGTAAACCATAGTTGGATTCACGAAAATATCATAAGGTTTTTGGTCTTTGTTCTCTATTAACTGCTGCATTAATTTTGCAGTTTCATAACCGCCTTTTTCAACATCGAGACCAATACTAGATAAAGGTGGGTCAGATAAATTACAAGTAAGCTCATCATTATCAACTCCCAAAACCGAAATTTCTTCAGGAATTTTTATTTTAGAATGGTTACATGCTCCGGTGATATATTGGGCTCTTTCATCGTCACAGGCCATAATGGCAATTGGTTTTGGTAAGGAAGTAAGCCATTTACTCAGTGCTGATGGTTTGTAATACCATAGTTCTCGCGAGAGGATTTTGTTAGGTTGAAAAAAATGTACTTTTCCGCCATGTTTTACCACGGAATCTTCGAATCCTTCAGCTCTTTCACGAGACCAAACAATGTCATTAAAACCATAAAAAGCGAAATTTTTATAACCTTTATTGATGAAGTATTTTGCCCCCATTTGTCCCGTTTCAAAATAAGGACCAGTAATATTTGGAAACTCAGTGAAGCGTTCTTTAAAATCTTCGACAATAACAGGAATCTTAGTTTCTAATAGTTTTTTTATGTCAGATGTATTGTATAATTGAGCAATAATTCCATCCGCTTTCCATTCTTTGGCAAACTTTATTAGATTATTCATACTCAAATCTTCCCTATAATGAGATGGCATTCTGCAGAATATCCATGGGCCATTTTCTTTCGAATATTTAGTTACGCCTTTTAGAAGACTTTTTCCATAATCTTCAGAAATATCGATAAGCAATATTATTTTATACATTCTTTTATCAAGTTTTGGATTACCAAAGTTACTTAATAAATTTTCATCTAAAAACATCCTTTTTTTATTACTAATGATTTATCCTTTCGAATACTAATTCTGGTTCATTTGTGGTGATAAAATTAAAACCATTCTGAATTAGCCAGTCTATATCCTCAGCATTATTTACAGTCCAAGCATTTAAGGTTCTGTTGTTTTTCTTTGCCTCGTTTATCCACTCTGGATGATCTTTGAATGAAGGAAAATAATAATCAGCACCACTAATTCCGTCTTTTGTTAGTTGTTCAAACGATTTGTCATCCTCTAGATACTGTGTGGAAGCTTTAGGATTTAACTCTTTTATTTTTTTAAGAATGTCATAATCAAAGCTAATAAACACAACCATTTCTTGTGCTTTGAGTTCCTGAACTAATTGAGCTACTTTTGTGGCAATACTAATTCCTCTTTCTTTATTTATTCCAGATGGTTTTATTTCGCAGACTAATCTTGTCGCCTTATTATTTTCAATTCCTGCTAAAACATACTCTCTTAAAGTGGGTAATTTTTCACCATTTGATAATTTTAAAGTGACTAATTCAGCATAATTTGCCTTTTCTATTTCAAGATTATTGTAATGAGGGTCGTGATTAATGACTAATGAATCGTCGGCAGTCATTCGAACATCAAATTCTGATCCAGCACATTTTAATGCAATGGCTTGTTTAAGGGAAGCAATGGAGTTTTGGGGAAGGTTGTTCTTCTTCCAAGCGCCACGATGAGCAATTACTAGATTGTTATGAAAACTAATTGTACTTGTAGTTTTTTTCGTTACTGATGAACAACTCAATAGTAAAACAGCAATCAGGAAGCTTAGTATTTTTTTCATCTATTAATATAATTTAAAACACTTTAAATTATTCTATTGTATTCTTTTGCTCGTCAATATTCCAACCTGAAATAACCAGTTGTGGCTTGCTGTTTGAAATCAAATTTTTAGGAATACTACATTTGATTATCCTTTTTTCATTTGGTAAAACACTCACGAAATTATCATCCCAAAAAACAGGAAAAAGGGTATTGCCATTATTATCAACAACTTTTAAATTAATAAAAAAGGCCATTTTCGAATTGGTGTTTTCCAATGTAACATTCAATATCTCGTTATTGCCTTGAATTTTTTTGGAATAGGTTGTTGCAATTTCTGATTTTGGTAAATCATTCAATTTGGTAAAATCGGCATATTCTTTCAAAGGCGTATTTCCCCAGAAAGTTTTGTCCCAGTCAAAAACATCTTTTTTGTTGGACAGCCAATAAAAATTAGTGGCCATTTGATTTCCATTTGCATCAAACAATTTCAAATCAAGAAAAACATTTTCTGGATATTTGTCCATTTTAAATATGGACTGAGAAGTTATCGATTCGATATTAAATTCTACAATTTCTTTCTTCAATAAATTAGAATTAAAGTCAAAAACTGAAATTTGTGCTTTTAGATTTTTTTCTGGATTTAAAGATTCGTTTACGGCAACAATTTTATTATTGGCATAATCATAAATCAATTGGTTAATATTATTGGCTTTTCGAGTAGCATAATAACTAGAAGTTGGCAATAAATAATAATCATACAATTGCCAGTAAAATGATGGCCAAGCAGAGTTTAACATCCATTGAATTATACCAGTCGATTGTGGAATTCTTGCACGAAAACCCTCAAACATTCCGCTCATGGCTTCATATCCCAGTGCGTCTGATTTTATTAAATAATCGTTCAAATCTTTGGCTTTCCCGTAACGATTTTCTAAATTAAGCGTATTGACATCTAGGTTTTTAAACGCCTCTCTCGAATGGGTGCAATGAAAATCCCAGTCGCCATTTATTGGCCAAAGCTTGTCTTCAGGAATCATTTTTTTGATGCTTTCCAATGAAGGAATCGCAGCTCCAGGAGAAGTTTCGGTGTTGAAACCAAAAGCGCCTCCGTTTTTAGTGTCTTCAAACCAATAATTAGGAGAGACATATTCATAAGGGCCATTCATTTTCACACCAACAGGACCGCTAACTTCACTGGTTCTGGTTCCTGCAGTCAGTAAATAAGGGCGATTGTCAATTTTTTTAATCAGGTTTTTATATTTGATTTCCAATTCAGGTTTTGGTAGTTTATCACTTCCTAAAAACCAAACAAAAATACTTGGATGGTTTCTTAACCAATAAATTTGATCTGTCAAAGATTTAAGCGCAAGATTGACATCAGCTTCTGTTTGGATGCCACCAAAAGCATCACAAGGTTTTCCCAAATATTCTTCCCATTCCCATTGACAACTCCAGCCCACCATTGCCATAATCCCGTATTTGTCGCATAAATCATAGATTTCTTGTGATGTTCCCCAAATACTTTCGAATCGCAAAGTATTCAAGTTCATATGTTTTACATATTGCAACTGGGTGTCTAAACTCTGTTTTGTGTCACGGAGGAAAATATCGTCAGTCCAACCGGCTCCTTTGATTACTATTTTCTTGCCGTTAAGTATAAATCCTTTGTGTCCCTCTGGAGTAAAATAAGTGTCAATTTCTC
>NZ_JAQTPQ010000097.1 GCF_028712645.1 Flavobacterium sp.
TAATGTAAAGCAAAGGCAATACGAACAAGGTCAAGAATGTTGCCGAGATTAATCCGCCAATAACTACGGTAGCCAATGGTTTTTGTACTTCGGCACCCGCACTATGTGACATTGCCATCGGTAAAAATCCTAACGATGCTACGGTAGCCGTCATTAAAACTGGTCGTAATCTTATTTTTGTTCCTTCAATTACCCGTTTTATGACATCATCCCAACCTTCTTTTTCGAGTTGGTTGAATGTGCCGATTAATACAATTCCGTTCAATACCGCTACTCCAAACAATGCAATAAAACCAATCCCTGCCGAAATACTAAAAGGCATTCCACGAAGCAGTAAAGCAAATACACCACCAATGGCACTCATTGGAATTGCCGTGAAAATTAAACCAGCTTGTTTCATTGAATTGAACGTAAAATACAAAAGCATAAAAATCAGCAAAAGAGAAATTGGCACTGCAATCATCAAACGGTTGGATGCTTTTTGTAAGTTCTCAAATGTACCTCCATAAGTAAAAAAATACCCTGATGGCAATTTTACTTTTGTTGCCAATTTATCCTGAATTTCTTTTACCACACTTTGTACGTCTCTATCTTCTATATTGAAACCAATAACAATTCTACGTTTACCAGCCTGTCTACTGATTTGTGCGGGACCCAATTTAAAAGCCACTTTTGCCACTTGTGATAATGGTATTTGATTACCAGAAGGTGTTGGTATCAATAAATTATTTACATCGTCGATACTTCTTCTTGACGTACTGTCTAACCTTACCACTAAATCAAACTTTCGTTCGTTTTCGTAAACTACACCCGCTGCTTTTCCTGCAAAAGCAGTACTCACAATACTGTTTATATCTTCTACATTGAGTCCATAATTGGCAATTCGTAAACGATCGTATTCAATGTTAATTTGTGGCAAACCATCCACTTGTTCTACCTGCGGCGATGAAACCCCTTTTACTTTTACGATTACACTTTCTACTTTTTTGGCATATACAGAAAGGCTGTCCAGGTTTTCTCCAAATATTTTTATGGCCACATCTTGTTTAATACCCGTCATTAGTTCATTAAAACGCATTTGAATGGGTTGGCTTTTTTCTACAAAAACTCCAGGAATCACGCTTAATTTTTCTTCTAACGCATCGCCTAATTCATCATACGTTCTGCCTGATTTCCATTCGTCTTGTGGTTTCAGGATAATCATCATATCTGTGGCTCCGGGAGGCATTGGGTCAGTAGGCACTTCACCTGCACCCGTTTTTCCAACCACCATTTTTACTTCCTCAAATTGTTTGGCAATTCTTGCGCCTTGCATCGAAGTTTCGATACTTTGGGATAATGAAGTTTCGAGCGGCATTTTAAATTCAAAGGCATAATCTCCTTCGGCTAAATTGGGGATAAACTCTCCACCCATTTTGGTAAAAATAAAAACGGTAATCAACAATAAAGCAACAGTAAGACCTACGACTTTGTATTTTATGGCAATTACTTTTTCTAAAAGAGGTTCGTATTTGCCGTACAAGAAATCCATCATTTTATCCGAAAATGTTTTCTTGTGACTGATGTGTTTTGGCAAAAACAAGGCACTCATCATTGGAATGTATGTTAACGAAAGTATCATAGCACCGATAATGGCAAACGAAACTGTTTTTGCCATTGGGCCAAACATTTTTCCTTCGATTCCTACCAATGATAAAATTGGGAAGTACACAATCATAATGATGATTTGTCCAAAGGCAGCACTGCTCATCATTTTCTTGGCACTGTTTTCAACCGCCAGATCCATTTCGAGTTGGGTGAGTCTTTTTTTACTTTTATTGTGTTCCAGAAAGTACAATGAAGCTTCGACGATAATTACGGCACCATCCACAATCAACCCAAAATCTATTGCACCGAGGCTCATTAGGTTTGCGCTCACTCCAAATATTCTCATTAATGCCAAGGCAAAAAGCATTGAAAGAGGTATTGCAGAAGCGACAATAAGTCCTGCACGAAGGTTTCCGAGGAACAAAACCAACACAAAAATGACGATTAAAGCTCCTTCAACCAAGTTCTTTTCAACAGTAGAAATAGCACGTTTTACAAATGTACTTCTGTCAATAAATGGCTCTACTACTACATCATCGGGCAAAGATTTTTGTATGATAACCATTTTTTCTTTAACCCTTTGAACCACCTCGTTACTGTTTGCCCCTTTTAGCATCATCACAATGCCACCAACAGCATCCACTTTTCCATTAAAAGTCATTGCACCATAGCGAACAGCATTTCCAAACTTTACATCGGCGACATCTTTTATGAAAATCGGTACGCTGTTGGGATTGCTTTTTACTACGATGTTTTTTACATCTTCCAAGGATGTTACTAAACCAACTCCACGAATAAAGTAGGCACTTGGTTTTTTATCAATGTAAGCACCACCTGTATTTTGATTGTTTTTTTCTAAAGCATTAAAAATATCAGGAATTGTTACTCCCATTGCTTTTAAGCGATTTGGGTTTACGCCAACTTCATATTGTTTTAATTTACCCCCAAAACTATTTATTTCGGCAATTCCGGGTGTTCCGTTGAGTTGTCTTGCTACTATCCAATCTTGCATAGCACGCAAATCCATTGCGGAATACTTATTTTCACTTCCTTTTTTTGGATGTAAAATATATTGATAGACTTCGCCAAGACCTGTGCTTACAGGGCCTAATTCTGGTGTTCCAATGCCTTTAGGGATTTGATCGGTAGCTTCTTTTAGTCGTTCACTAATTAATTGGCGTGCAAAATAAATATTGACATCATCATCGAAAACGACTGTGATTACCGATAAACCAAAGCGAGAAATGCTACGGGTTTCTTCTAAATCGGGAAGATTTGCTATGCTTTGTTCTATTGGAAAAGTGACTAATTGTTCTACTTCCTGCCCAGCCAAGGTTGGACATAGCGTAATGATTTGTACTTGATTGTTTGTTATGTCTGGTACGGCATCGATGGGTAATTTGGATGCACTCCAAACTCCCCAAATGATGAGAAATAAAGTCATCAAACCAATGATGAATTTATTATTTATACTAAAATGAATGATTTTGTCTAACACTATTTATAGGATTACTTTTTAATACTTAATTTATTACTCCCGTTATTTGAATTTGTCAAATACGGTAAAGTGATTAATGGAAAACAACAGCGTGATTAATGCACAGGTCATTAATCGCTATTTATTTAACAAACATTAATCAAAAAAATTAAGCATTAATTTGAGGCGGCTGCCAGATACTTCCGAAGAAATTGGAAGTAAGAATTGATTTGTATTCCGGCACTTTTTTGTCAATTATGATTTTGACAGCAAATAAATTATAAGGGTAAATAGTATTGTAAGCGAAACCTTGACAGCCGCAACAGTTGCAGATGCACAAAGGAGTACAGGCATCCTTGTTGTGAGTGTGATTGGATTCATTGCTAATTGTCACTTTGTTACACGACACATCCTGCTCCATATCTGCACAAGGCATAAAGGAAAGTATTAGAATAATAATTGATAATATGAAGTTTAGCATTTTCACGGCTGTAAAAATAGGTATTTTATTTAATTGTCAATACATAATAATTCATTAATTTGCCGATTAATGCTTTAGGATGAAATACTATTATTGCAAGAGTATTCTATTTTTATAGAAATTAGCGAAATGAAGCAAACAAAGACTTGAGTTTAGGAATACTTGGACTAAATGAAAGTTTTGTGCAGCTGAATGAAATAATGGACTGGTTAATTGATTTTCTTTTAGGTATATTTATTGTTATAAATATTTATGAAAATACAACTGGAAATTAGCCAAAAACACGTTTTTGATAGAAAATTTGTTTTTTGGTTTAAGACGATGTATATTTGCAAAGTCATTTCCCTAGGGAAAAGGACCTGGTTCGTGAAAACGTACGCCACAGCACCGTAGCCTGTGGCTTTTTTTATTTTACCCTCTTTGTATATTTGTCTTCGTAGTATTTTTGGTTTCTTGCATCATCAATATGAAAACAAGAAATTATCATATAGTCTGGAGTGATTTTTTCCATTACTACTAGAAAGTTTCCTTCTTTGAACCAAAAATAGTCCCTGATTCTACCATCTGCTTCTAAGAACTGGAAACAAGTAACATCATCCGTATCTTTATTTTCAAGTATTGGTTTTATCCAATGAATTTTGTTGGCTCTTTTTTTGTCAAAACATCTTTTGCCTTTATCTCCTCTTGTAATGATTTTTACAAAAGTGTGTGGATAGGTTTCAAAACCATCTTCTTTTGAATTTGCTATATCTATTTTTACTTTGCAACCATCAAAATAAAAAACGTTGTCAATAAAATCGGCTTTGAATAATCGAAATAGTTCTTCTAAATGTTCAGCTGATGGGTCAATTCCTAAATTAGGTATGTGATCATCCAAATTAAATAAATCCATTATAGTTTTATTTTGGGTTGGTGATCAAAAATATTGAATTTGGTTTCCCACGGCTCTGTTCCTTCTTCGAGATTAAAACCTGATTTAGTTTCTAAATATTGAATAAAATCCATTCTGTTAGGAGTTGGATTCTCGATATTCTTCATTACTACTCTTGTTTTATAAGTAATTGCTCCAATAAAAAAATCGGCTAATTGAAAGAAATTATTATCGTGAGAATGTAAATGTTGGAATTGTTTGAATGGGCTTTTGCCTTTGTATTCATTGTCAAAAACTTCATTTATTTTTTTTAGTTTTTCTCTACCACGCGTATTTTGAATGTCTATAAAAACCCTGTATTCATCGCCATTACTATTATTTGGGCGTAATAAATAATAGGTCATTTTATAATAGAAATTGTCGTGCGAGCCTTGGTTAAAATCGGTATGATTTAGACGCTCTTTGTATTTGACTAAAACACAACGAAATTGTAATGATGAGCGAAAGAAATAATCTACTAATTCTTTGTATAATGCAGTTCTTGCATTTGAAAATTTATTCCATTTTAACTCTGATTTTTGATTGTGCTTTGCTAGTATTTGATTGAATTTTTTTTGTAATTCAACATAATCGGTCATTGGTACTTTTATGTAACCAATGCACATAACCGGAATATTATCATTTTCTAAATGACAACTTTCGTCGATATAAAAATCATATTTATTATTCATAAATTGTGGAAATTAATAGCAAATTCGACCAATTAGATGCTCAAAAGCGATTGAATTTTAAAAAGCGGAAATTTACAGAATAAATTGTTAAGGGAAATACTATTTTCAATTTACTTATTTTTCAAATCTAAAATGCCTATCATTAATATTTTTTAAGCGATAAATTATTTCTGATTTTTGAAAAAAATCACATAATCCGCTAAATTATACAAGTCTAGCAATTCAATATCATTTATTTTACTAGTTAATTGATCAATCTCAATAAAAGCAACATCATTTGCAAATGATTTTTCGCCAATAAGGTGTTCTATGTGGGTGTAAACTGCTTCTCGAAGTCTTGGGTTTTCTTTGTGAATTATGTAGTTTTTGAGGTATATTCTAATCCCTAAATCGGTTTGTTTTTCTAGGTTTTCTATCGATGCGAAATACATATCACTAATTCGTAGGCTAATCCCGTAATATTCAAGTGGTTTATCTTTTCCTTGTTGGTATTTTGTTAGGTTTGTTTCAGGTTGAAGAAATGCAGTTATTTTCCAACGTTCTACGACTGGAGCATAATGTACTAGTAGTTCTACTTCTTTGAAAAGGTAAGGATTGCCGTTAGCGGTGATGATTAATTCGGATTTATCTTTACCGTTTTTGATTATGAGATCTAAATCTTTGTTGAATAGGCGTAAGAGGTTGTTTAATTCTGTGAAGTGCTTTATTAGTTCTTCTTTTGGAATTTCGTTTAAGAGCAAGAAAACAAAATTGTTTTGTTTGAAATGGTTCCAGAAGTTGGTTATGTGGTTCATCGTTTATCGTTTATCTTTTATCTTTTATGGTTTTGTCGTAGGCAATCAGATTGAACATTTCTCGCATTCTACTTCTAACCCGATTCCCATAAACATTCTCAATTTCAGTAGCCGAAAGGTTTGTAGTTATATGCGTTTGGATTTTTTTACTTGTAAAAATATCATAGCGACTTAATAGAATTTCTGCCATTACGTTACATTCGTTTCCGTAATATTTCAGGTTGTTTTCTGTTCCTAAATCGTCAAAGCATATTGTTTTGGGTTCTGATTCGTATAGTTTGCCTTTGCTATATTTGTGAATGATTTGGTAACCATCCTGGATAAATTCAAAGCTTATGTCTCGACACGGTTTTACGAAAAATTTATGCTCTGTTGTCGCCAAGTGTTTCATTAAATTCATTAGGGATGTTTTGCCACAGCCGATTGGGCCAGAAAGTAAAATTCCTTTGTTGCCGTTGATGCCGTACTGAAAACAAGTTGTTTCGTCTTTAAGAAAATAGGCGATGAGTTTGTAAATTATGGGGTAATCACTTTCAAGTATTTTGAAATGATTGCCGTATAATTCAATGCCTTTTTTCTCCAGCCAAGCAATTATTTCCGTGTAGCTATAATGGCTCTGAATAATCTTTGTCTGTTCCTGTGTTGAGGTGTTTTGCTCTGTTGGATTGTTCATTTGAAATGAATTTAGGTGCGTTTAATATCCAATTTTGTGCTGCTGCTTGCCAATCGACCATCGGAGTTTTGCCACCGACTAACCAACCGTTGCTGGAAAAATAATTGAAAAATTTAATGGCTTCGAGTTCCGGAAAGTTCTGTTCGAGAAAATAAACTTTGACATTTTCAATTGTTGGATTGAGTTCCCTCGACTGCGCTCGGGATGACAAATCGGAATTTTCAATTTCATCTTTTTCTTTTTTGCCGGAACTTTTTTCTTTTTCTTCGGAAGCCGCGCTTTTTAAAAACTCATCGACAATTTCAAAATTTTTTGCTTGCTCGTCCAAGTTTACAATCTTTAAATCGTTTGAAATGTTTGGTATGTTTGTATTGTTTATATAAGATACTAGAGCTTGTTCAGTACCTGTTTCATTACTTGTACCACTACCAGTATAAAGCTTGTTCACTACTTGTTCATCAACCAGTTCAAAAACTGGTTCATTTTTTGGCATTGTTGCTTTTTCGCTTTTTGGTATTGGTTTTAAATCATCTGAAAAATTGAATAAATAAACGTGGCTTCCTTTGAATGGATTATAAGATGGTTCGTAATTGATGTAACCTAGAGAATGTAGGTTTTTAAGGCACTTATGATAAGTTGCTTTAGAACTGATTTTGCTTATTCGCATTACCTCATCACGAGAAATACTGATTGGATTTTTGAATCGATTGCAATTCCAGAACTGAAACAACGACATATACAAACTTACGTGTGTTGGATTGAGTGTTTTGTCAATAGCCACTTTCTCGAAAAATCCTGTTAGATGTTTTATATAATTCATCTTTGAGGTTATTTACGATTGAATAGGTTAGGTGTTGCTTCGACTTTGTTAGTTTCTATAACTTTCTCTAAATCATTACTGGAGTAATACAGAATTCCTCCAATTTTGGTATAGGTTAGTGTACCGTTTACACGTAGATTTTGTAAAGTGCCGGAAGAAATGTTTAACAGCTTTCTGACTTCGTTGGATTTGAGCCATTGTTTTTGCTGTTGCGGTTTTGAATTAAACATTGTGTTTAAATCGGAAAGAAGAAGTGTACGGAATTCGTTTAAATCTTCGCGAGTGATAACTTCGATTGCCATAACTGATGTTTTAAATTGTTATGGTACAAAATTGAATTAATTGATTTATTTTGTTTGCCAAGTTGGTATCAACTTGGTAACGAATTTTTGTCAATTACTGTTTTTTATGGTTAAAACAGATTAAATATTGTGTTTGGTTTTATTAAAAATACCAGCTCGGAAAAGAATTGAACTGTTTTAAATCAAATATCTTTTTTAATTTCTAAATATTTAAAACACTATTTAGTTTTAAATATTGATTTTCAATATATTACATATTTAATTTATTATGTAGTTATGCCAACTTGGTATGAACTTGGTACTACTATTTTGACTTATTATTTTCTTGATCAATTTTCTTCTTTAGTATTCTTGTTAAACCATCTAAATATGTTGTTTCTTCTGTTTTTCTGCCTCTGATGGAATACCAACTTCTGTAAACATCACCTAAATCGATATTGAAAACTGCTTCAAAATAATTTGCTATGTCTTTTATATCAGCAGTACCATTATTGAAGCTACCTTGATAATAAAGGGCATATATCGTTTCAATTAATGCAGATTTACTATCTGTCCAAGTGAGTTTTACTTTTGGTAGTGCTTGTGTTTTAGTTGTCATTGTTTCTTTTCTGTCTAATATTGTCAGCTGTTCTTTTAGATATATTTCAAGTAAATCGTTGGCTAATATTTTTGATACTTTAAAATCGTGACTTGTATTAAATTCTTGGTCTGAAGTGAAGAAAAAAGTATCTAATGATAACCTAATATCATATTTTCCTCTTAAAAAATATTTTTCATCAAGGAAAATTGCTCCTGTTCTGTAATATTGATAAAACTCCAAATTATTATCGAAATAATGATTTAATTTATCTAATTCGTTTAGTAAATATTTTCTTTGAGATCTGTCTGTTCCTTTTGGTCGTTTGGTTTCAATTTTTAGCACTTTTGTATGAAATATTAATTTTGAAAAAAATTGGGGCTTAACTTCTTTGAAAAAAAGTATTTCTTCGGTTTGGGTTCTAAAATTGGTTTTTATAATTATTACTTTCAAATTCCCTAATGATTTGACAATCATTTCTATTGCTTTTTCAGCGTGTTTTATGGGGTCAGTAATTTCTAAATCAATAAAATTCAGTTGTTCGTTGAGGTTGGAGAGAAGTTGGTTGATTTTGGCGTTCAATTTTTGTATGTAAATTAATTGAAAAAGATTAGCCTATAAAGTTATTGAAAGGGCTAATTTTAGTTTCATTTTTAGATTGATTTTGCGATTTTTTCCATTATTGAATAATCTGAGCCAAATTTGCAAATCGCATCACATTGACTTCTCAATTCTGAAAACAGAATGTATTTGATATTCATTTTTGAATTTTTTATGACCGGTCTATTTAATTGTTGAATTACATCTTTTTCGCGACTGTCTGGAATGATGATGTAAAATACCTCTTCGCCGTTAGAAATACTAAAATATAAATCAGAAAGGCGTAAAATGCCTGAATAAATACTGGTGCTTTTTTCTACTTCAAATGCACCGATAATTTTGTTTGTTCCTTTTTGAAACCAAAGCACATCAATGAGTTTAATCGTGTTTTGAGTGTCTTTGTCCGTTGGTAATTCTGGAAATTTACCAATTGATATAAACGAAAAACTTTGACCATTAAACGCTTTACTTTTATCATTACTGGCTGGTGTAACATCGTACCCCAGTGAAACTCCAATTTTAAGTAAGTGGTATTGCATTTCGTTGTGAAGATTTTCTTCTAGTTTTTCTTCCTGAATTTCTTTTTGTCGTTTTAGTATATTCTTTTCAAACTTATTGCGTTCTTCTTCGCTTAAATATTCATCGTTGCCAATAAGCATTTTTTGTGTTCCAATTTCAAAACACAATCCTGCTATTGCTCCTAAATCATTTGATAATTCACTTTTGTGTTTGCAGTTGGTTTCGATTAGTGTCTCTCTAATTTTAAGGTATTCCGTCCAACTGCCCAACTTCTTTTTGTCTTTAAACAGAAAATTAAATCCGTTGAGAATGGCTGTATTGAATGGTGGAAACCAAGTTGGATGCAAAAAATATAGAATACTGGCCACGGCAGGGCCAAGACCTTTTATTTTGAGTTCGTCCAGTTTTACAATTTCTTTTACTACTTGTTCCTCTGTTTTGGCATTAATGCAGTTTTCGAGAAATTGACCGAAAGCAATTTTATTGTTTTGGTTTTCGTAAATATCCGGAATTCTTAATTTTGGTTTCCAATAAAAAGGATGTGCTACGCCAACAAAGACTTGTTTTTGTTCTGCTATACAACTCAATACAAATTCTAAACTACTGCCTTTAAAATCGTTAGGAAATATTTTGTTTTTGATGTCGTCTATCACTTGCAAAACACCACGGCGAATAGTCCGAAATGCTTTTAATCGTTGGTCATTATCGACAAACCAAGTAGTATAAACACTTTCAGTATCGGTTTTGTATTGTTGGATTATTTGAGTAAGGTTGTTCATTTTTAATACAGCTATATCTTATTACTTATTCGTTTTTACAATTAACAGAAAGTCATTTTATAGTATAAAATAAATGGTTCGTTTTAGGACGAACCATTTATTAAGAAAATTAATTTTTTGATTTTTCATCATTCATCTTTTTCTCCAACAATAAGCAATGAGCGGCACACGCGTGGAGTTTGTAATTTTTATGTACGCTACCTACATTATGACCTTTTGCATCCAGTATTTCGCATTTTTCTTCTTGTGTTTTTCCAATATTAACCACGTTTTCACCTTTTATGTTGTAGTAAGAACCATTTTTCTTAGCCATACCCATCTTTTTTCCATTAGAATCAATAACATTACCGTTTGCATCAATAAAATAGATGGTCTTGCCTTGGTTGTCTTTCACGATATTGTCTTTGGTAATAAATCCTAATTTGTTCCAACCGTGATCGTGAATTTCACCCTTTTTATTGATGTAAATTTTTTCAGTAGGGTTGGAATCCGATTTAGTTTGTGCATTGGCACTTAACGAGATAATCATTAAAAACATTGTTAATAATGAAATTGTTTTTGTCGAAATTAATTTTTGAATTTTCATAATAAATTGTATTTAATTATTCGTCAGTTACGCTGTTGCCCGGTCTTCAGTATCACTGTTGCCTGATTTATATTTTTCTATAGTTTCAAATTTCTCAATCGCAAAGCATTTACAATTACAGAAACCGAGCTAAAACTCATTGCTAAAGCTGCAATCATTGGCGATAATAAAACTCCAAAAAATGGATACAAAACTCCCGCTGCAATTGGAACTCCTAAAACATTATAGAAGAAAGCAAAAAACAAGTTTTGTTTGATGTTTCGCATTACAGCGTGGCTCAAATTCTTGGCTTTTACGATGCCTTGTAAATCGCCTTTTACTAGAGTGATTTTTGCACTTTCAATAGCTACATCAGTTCCTGTTCCCATCGCAATTCCAATGTCTGCTTGTGCTAGTGCGGGTGCATCATTTATACCATCGCCTGCCATTGCTACAATTTTCCCTTCGGATTGTAAGCGTTTTATTTCGTTCAATTTGTCTTCGGGTAAACAACTTGCTTTGTAGGATGATAAGTTTAATTCATCGGCAACTGCTTTGGCTGTATTTACATTGTCGCCAGTAAGCATAATTACTTCAACTCCTTGACGCATTAATTCTTTTATGGCTTCTTTACTAGATATTTTAATTGCATCGGTAATTGATACAAAACCAACTGCAACGCCATTAACAGCAATATATGAAACGGTTTTTCCTAGTTTCTGCTCGGCAATAATTTTGCTTTCTAAATCGTCAGCAATAGTTGCTTTTACTTGTTCTATTAGTTTTTTATTTCCTAATGCTATCTTTCTATTGTTTACAGTTCCAGTCACGCCTTTTCCTGCAACGGCTTCAAAATCTTTGACTTCAATTAATGAAACGGTTTTGGATTTGGCATAATTGATTACTGCTTGTGCCAATGGATGTTCGCTGTATTGGTTTAATGAAGCGATGCTTTGTAACAAATCATTTTCGTTATTGTTTGATGCAAATATCTTTTCAACTGATGGCTTTCCTTCAGTAATGGTTCCTGTTTTATCTGTAATTAAAACATTCACTTTATTCATATTTTCCAAAGCTTCAGCATTTTTAATCAAAACTCCCGATTGTGCGCCTTTGCCAACACCTACCATTACTGACATTGGAGTAGCCAGACCCAATGCACAAGGACAAGCAATAATTAAAACCGCAATTGCATTTATAAAACCGTAAACCAAAGCTGGTTCTGGTCCAAATTTTGCCCAAACGAAAAATGTTACTACCGAAATAATGACTACAATGGGAACAAAATATTTAGCAATACTATCGGCTAATTTTTGAATAGGTGCTCTTGAACGACTGGCATCATTTACCATTTGAACAATTTGAGAAAGCAAAGTTTCAGAACCTACTTTTTCGGCTATCATTACAAAGGATTTGTTACCGTTTATAGTTCCTGCAATTACATTATCATCTTTCTTTTTATCAACTGGAATAGGTTCACCAGTTATCATTGCTTCGTCTATACTGCTTTC
>NZ_JAQTPQ010000098.1 GCF_028712645.1 Flavobacterium sp.
CCTTGTGACAAATATGCATCATAACTTTCATGATTAACTTTAACTCGTATTTTAATATTCATAAAATATAAAGTTATTTTTCTATTATTATCTTTTGATCTTCTTAATTTTTCTTTACTTATATCACTGAATTTTTTACCTTGATTATTACCAACTAACTGTAATTCACTAATTAAAGGATCTTCATTCGATAAGAAATATTTCTGCCCAGATGAATCTTTATAAGTTGATTTACCTTTTTGGAATATACTTCGGTTTTTACTTGCATCTTCTCTTGATTTAGCTAACCAATTTAATATCATTCTACTAGGTATTTTTCTATTTGATAAAGATGATGAATTTGTATTAGAATTAAAATTTTGTAGCATACATTCTAATGCTTGAGCTTGAGTTATACCAAATGTTTTCCATAATATTATATGAGCTAATATATGTTGTTTTGCAGTAAGCTCTATTTTATTCCAAGTAAATTTATTGAAATCTGCATATTCTTCAAATAGTGATTTGGGTAATATATGATGTTTTTCTTTATATGAATATTCAATATTATTTGAGTTTTTTATTTCACAATAATTAATAAATTTTAAATATCTATTTAAATAATGGGTATTATGAGGGATAGAAGAAGCTATATTTTTGATATTCATATAATAAAATTCAATATTAAAATTTTTAATTATAATATTTATCTAAAAATTTGTCAATAAAAAAGGGACTATAAAAGTCCCTTTAAAATTTATCCTTATAAGAACTTAAAAATAAAAAGTCCTTATAAATCAATGACTTACTACATCAAATTCTTCACTATAGCTTTTCTGTAATAAACGTTGCTATGATCAGATAATGTAGTAAATGGATTACTAACGATACCATATCTTGTTTTGAAACCAATTTGTGGTTGGAAGTTAGTAGGATCGGTTGCTTTGAATTGTTGTAAAGGTACATATGGGCAATAGAAGAAACCTGCGTCATATGCATTATCGCCTTTGAAACCAACTACATAAGCGTTAGCTTGCATATAAGGATCTACATAAACTTTATAACGACCGTTGATCATACCTGCATAAGTTGTACCAGTTACGTCTACGACTAAATCATTCAACGATTGTAAGTTAGGTGAATAGTTGCTTAATAGACCAACCATCATTAAAGCAGAAGCGACGTCAGCACCGCAGATTAAGATATTACCTTTACCGCGTCTAGTTTCTCTTGCTACAACGTTTGCATCTCTTTCGATAGCGAACATCAAACCTTTATAACGTTCTACTGACCAACGACCATCAGTATCTTGTTGTAAGTCTAAGATACCAGGTGCACCTGTACCAGTTGTATGAGCGATACCAGCTGTCCATTGAACACCGATTTTAGCTGCCATATAAATTTTTCTAACGATTTCTCTATTGATTTCAGCGATGATTTCAGTAGAAAGAATGTTAGTTAATTCGATTTCAGCGTCAAGACCGTGAACTGAACGCATATCTTGTGCTAATTCTAAGCTGTATTCAGCTTTTAATTGACGAGTTTTTGCTTCAACCAATGTCTTTTCGATTCTCATTGACATTGAGTTCCAAGTTTCAGTTTCGCCTTGAGTAGTTGTCATACCAGTACCATAAGTAAAGGTAGCATCTAAATCAGCAACTGCACCGGTTTGAGTTTCTTTGATTGGGAAAGCACCAGCACCGTTACCACCAGCTAAAGTACCAGGGATACTTGCGTCAGCATTTGCACCACCCCAAGAAGTAGAAGCTTCATTGAATAATGCTTCAGTTTGTAAACCTGGAGTAGCATTATCTTGATAAGTTGAACGCATTGCAAAAATTAAGCCAGTTGGCATATTCATCGCTTGAACACCACAGATATCATAAGCGATTAATTTTGGAGCCATTCTTCTAACTAATGGAATTAAAACTGGATCAAATGTACCAGTATTAGTACCACCTTGGTTTACCATGTTACCGCTTGCAGTAACTTCTTGTAAATAAGAATGTTGGTTTTCTAACAATTGTGCGGTAATACGTCTTTTGTGAATATTGGTAACTGGTTCAAACTTTTCGTTATCAATAACACCTTTCCATTTTTCTACCAACATTTGTTGGTTTCTATTTGCATCTTGAATTTGCATTTAAAACTCCTTTTTTAATATTTCCGTATATATTTATATTATTTATATTTTATATGGTGTCAATCTTTCACATTCCATGATATATCTTTGCATAATATCATCATTTACTGGTTGAGTTTGTCTAACTGGAACACTTTCATTGATCAGTAAATTATTGATTTGATTTTCAACAGATTTGGTTATTTTTTCTTTATTTGAAGAAACTTCTTCGATAATCATAGTTAAACCTGTTTCAAATTCACCGATAGAATTAAAATTAACTTTTTCGGCTAAAGTGATAACTCTTTCTTTTTGTGCGTCGGATAAATTATATTTATCTAATACTTCTTCTTGCACTAATTTACGCTTAACTTTATCATAATTTGTTTTTAGTTGAACATAATCATTATTTAATTTATTATACATTTCATTGTGTTCTTCTAATTTAGTTTTCATCTCATCTAGTAATGGACTACCATCTAATTCATAAGCTGCGCCACTAAATGTTTGGCGGAAGCCTTCAAATATACGTTTCATTTTAATATATTCTGAATTTTCTACCAATTTTTCTTGATTTTCTTTGATGAAATTTTCAACCACATAATCTAAATATGTATCAATCTTTTTAGTTGATTCTTTTAATACATATTCACCATAAGATTCAGCTGATTCTTTAAGAGCTTGAATTTCCTGTTCATGTTCTTCAATAACATAATTACTATAAGATTCAATACTTTCTTTTAATTCTTGAATTTCAGCATCTTTTTCTTCAGCTAATTTTTGTAATTCTTTTTTATGAGATTCTTGTAAAGATTTCAATTGAGAAGATAATTTCGCTTTCATTTCTGATTCTTTTTCTTCTACAAGAGCCATGAATTTAACTTGCATTTGAGGAGTTAATTTTTCTGCAATTACTGATTCAACACTTTCTAATAATTTAGCTTCGCGTTGTTTCATTAATTCAGAAATACTTTCTTCCAATTGTTTTGCCAATTCATCTGTAATTTCTAATTCGTCCAAGTTCATTGTTACTCCCTTAATAGTATTTGTTTAGAATATTGTTAAATAGTTCTAATAGTTTCTGTTCGTTTAAACCACGTTTACTTTCTTTATTTATATTATCTTTAATTTGTTTCTCATGTTCAACTAAGATACCATTTTGCCATACCCATTCTTTATTTTCCATTAAGCTAGTAACAAAAGCATCTGGTGCAGATGGATCATATACAATATCAGCTGGGGTTATTAACATAAAATCTTCGCATACTCTATTTACGCCATTTGATAATGTTTTTACTGAACCAAGTGCTCTAGAAGATACACCTAAGCAAACATCTTCGTCCATCAAACCTTTAACGATTTTACCACGTGGGGTATTCATAATAACTGCTTTACCAATATAATCATTCCCGCTTTCAACCAATGAAATTATTTTATGACTTGCTTTAGCATAATTTATTTCTGGTTTAGCTGGGTGGCCTAATTCACCTAGAGCGCGATTTTTGTTAATTTTTTCTTTAATATACTTATCAACTTCGCGCTTCATTATTTCTTTTGGATATTCTCTTCCATTATTATTTACGATTTCAGATTGTAGATATATCCCTTCAATATAATATTTTTTAGGCTTACCATCCGTGGCTTCCTCAGTTAAAAGTCGAATTTCATTAACCGATTCGACTAAGTACTGCATAAAATTAACCTAATTTTTGTTTTCTAAACATTGAAGCTCTTGCGACTTTCTTCGCAATTTTAGCCATTATTCCACGTCTTTCTTTAGCTGCATGAATACCAGCTTTTTTACGAGCTTGTTTTTCCGCTGATTTCATAGCAACACAATGTCCATCTTTAAATTTTTGACCTGGGCCGCATACTGCCTTTTTAGTGATTTTACCTAAATTATTAACAGCTTTTCTGAAAGTTAATTCATTTAATTTAGTTATCTTTTTACTTTCAGATAATTCATCGTAATCTGAATCGCTAGTATAATCATCTGAATAATTTACGATTTCAGGGTCCAATTCTATAATAAATTCAAATTCATATCCTAAATCATCAGTGATATCTTCAATATCAATTTCACCAACTTCAACGGGTTCATCTTCATCGTGTAAAATATTGAATTCATAACTTTCAACATTATCGTTATCATCTAAATAAGATGCGAATTCAATAGCACCTTCTTTATTTGTTAGATAAACAGTCATGATACCTTCTTTATAAGTAATATCAGTTGCTCCTAATCCTTCTGCATTGATATTGATATCATTGATTGTATTGATTTCTTCTGCTGTTTCTGTTTCAATTTCGATACTTTCCATCAATTTATGAAATACTGTTGAAATTTTTTGTTCAACTAATTTCTGAAATTCTGTAGTATCATTATTTTTTAATGCATCTATATATTTTGTCATAATTCCCTCTTATAGATAGTAAACTTTAATTTATTTATAAAATTTAAAAATTACCACTTTCCATATCAGCTGCTGCTTTTGCATCTTCTTCTGGTGTAGTGATATTCATATTTTTTATTTGTTCATCCGTGAATCTGAATATTGTTTTTAATACAAAATCTTTATCTACATATTTACCTACGAATGGATCAATAGCAGCTAATGTTTCTAATTTTGAATTTAATAATTCTGTTTCTTTGTACTGTATATAATTATTATCTTCAGTAAAAATCCATTGTATATCTCTCGATATTGAATCCCATTCTATTTCAGTAATAATACCTTTTAATATCAACTGAGTTCTAAGTATATCAAAAAAAAGTTCGACGAATTGCTGTCTCTTTTTATTTATAAACTTTTTGAATCTAAATTCATCTCTAGCAATTTCAGCTGCTCTACCAAAAACAAATGCTGATGATTGATCAAGAGAAAATCTACTGAATGGTACATTTAATGTCTTATAAAAAATATTTCTAAAATATTCAACATCAGTTGTTACACCTAAGTTTTCGCCGCCTGGTAATGTATCAATTTCAGTACCTTTACCATCCCTTCTCGGTAACCAATAATCTTCAACCATCGATAGAATATTTTTTCTATCTAATACAGATCCTGTCTTAGAATCATATACCAGTTTATTTTTAAATCTGTTCATCAGATTCTGAACATATTGTTCAGCTGTCTGTTTTGGCAAATTACCTACGTCAACATAAATGACTCTTCTTTCAGGGGCTCTTGATACTCTATAAATAAGTAAACTTTCTTCCATCAATCTTAAATTATTATATGGAATAAGAACTTTATTTAAATCCCCAATAACCATTTTCATTTTTTTATCATATAAATTACTATCAATATATGATATTGCTTCAGCATTTATTCTTAATCCATTACCTAATTCAGTTTCATTCGCTCTAAAAATATTATCAACTGATGGAACATAAATATAATATTCTAATATCTTATTTATATCAGTTATGCCTGTTCTATCTTTTTGAGGTATTACACGTATTTTCTTGATTTTACAAGGATCAATTTGAATTACTTTTTGAATTCCGTTTTTAGGATTTTCATCATCAATTATTTTATGTAAAAATAATTTCCCATCGACATACCAATCATAAAATAATTGATTACCAATTGATTTAAAATCTAAAATTGAATAGATATTATCATATTCTTCATTTATTTTCTTTTTTATATTATCTGATATTTTAGACGTATCTTTGAAATCTAATTCAATAGCTTTTTTATTAGGTACATCGTGGACTAAAAATTCATTTTGTATTTCTTGAATAGCTAAATCTACTTCGGCATATTTAGCTAAACTTCTATAATTTTCAATTAACTCAACTTCATTATTTGGTACAGTTGAACTATTATAATCATAAGCTATAACTCCACCGTTACCGTATGCTAATACATCTGTTGCTGAAGTATCTTCAATTTCAAATGCTTTTAATACTGGTTCATTTCTTTTTATTTTTTTATCTTCTTTATCTTTTCCAAAAGATATACCAAAAAGTTCCATTTTATTCCTTTATAATAAAAGATATATTTATAACATTTTTAAATACACTTAAAGTAAATATATTTAAAAATGGGGAGAGATAAACTCCCCAAATATTTAAAATACTTTCGTATTTGCAATCAATGCAGATAATTCTGAATTGATTTCGTTTAAATTAGTAATTCCGATTCTTGCCCATTGATTTACGCTGAATGTAACAGCGAATTCTTCAATAGTGTCTACGGTTTCGAAACCTAATTCAATTGCTGCTACGCTTGTTGGAAACATACCTTCAATTTTATAATGAGCTAATGTATTACCATCTTTATTTAATTGATAAACATCTGCAGTTGCATAATAATTTGAAGGGTTCACTGCAATAGTATTTGCTCTGTTAGTGATATTACCATTGATTTTTTCGTGCCATTGTTCAAATACACTTCTCAAATCAAATGATACATCATTTACTACAGTAATATCCCAATCATCATAATCTTTATCCCCAGCAACTTTTACTTTTCTACCCATGAAAGAAACTTCTGCTTTTCCCATTGTTGAAGCAGGAATAGAAGCTGCTTTACACATATATGCCAATTTCTGGCTTTTATCTACTAGATTCAAACCTAATCCTGTTGGAAATGATAACACGACCGCATATAAATTCGGACGTGCACCACCTTTAAAATTAGAAAGAAAATCATGGATACCTAAATTAACTGCCATTTGTTATCTCCTTAAGAAATTGATTCGATTTCTGTTAAACCAACGCTACCAGTTCTTGTTGCAACGAAGTTCAATGTAATAAAATTGATACTACGAGCTGGTTCAACATATATACTTGCAACGAATTCACCACGATCGATAACATCTGGTGTATTATTTGATTCATCACAAACTATTTTATATGAATAAACACCACGTCTACCTTGAACTGAACGTAAATATGGTTCATTGAATGAAACGAAACGAGTACGAGTGAAAATGTCGTTAAATTCAAATGTTTGTTGTTTAGAAGATACTTTAATGGTTTTTTCTAATTCTAAAAATAATCTTCTAACATTTATCCACTTGAATGCACTATCTTTAACTTGCAGTGTTAAATCGCCAAACAAATATGTACCTTCACCTTTAACTGAAATAATCGGATTAACATTATTTTGATATAACAAATCACGAGAATCTTGATCAGGGTTGAATGCTAAACTAACAACATTTAATATTTGACCTCTTGTAACACCTGCAGGTGAATACCAAGATTCGTTTGTTTGATCTACTCTTGCACATAATCCTGCCATATCTGCATTCAATGGTACCCAAATATAAGTGTTATTATAAGTATCTCTTTGCAATTTCCATCCGCTATCCATAAATGCATAACTTGATGTTCCTAATAAATTTCTGAAATTAACAATAGCCGTTCTTGCATCAGCTTGGTTTTTATCATTAACCGCACTTAATGGAGGACTAACGAAAACAACACAATCTTTTCTGAATTCTGCGATATTATCGATAACATGATTTGCTAATTCTGCAGATGCATCACCTAAGAACATTAAGCTGGAATCGTCAATACTTGCATCTTTTAATCTATCCCAACCAATAATCAAATCATTTGTTGTTAATCTTTCATTAACATAATCATCTTTACCAGTTGTTAGACGAACATCATATTGTTTCAATAATCTCTTAAATTTACTTGGTTTTTCTGTTCCATCGAGTCCTAAATACCTTACAGTATTGCCCCAATCATCAGTACCGAAAGAAGCTTCATTGATATTTGTTGTTGTTAATTCAACAGTAATTTGCGCTCCTGTACCAGCTGTACTTTTAACGACCGCTGTAGGAACTTTAACGAAACCAGAACCAGGATTTGCAATACTAACACTTAAAATATTACCTGAAACACCAACACTATTTACGAAAGCTGTTGCTGGTACACCATTTGATGGATCACTAATTGTAATAATATCGCCAACAGAATAGCTTAAACCTGGATTAGTAATAACTAAACGTCTAACAGAAAAATTCTTGCTTTCTAAGTGTACGATACCGCTTACTTCAGTTGCATATCCTTCATGAGAATGAACAGTAATAGTTGGTGCACTTGTATATCCTTTACCGTAATTTGTGATATTAAAACCAATGATTTTATTATCACCTGAAACAACAGTACCTGAAACAACACCGCCAGAACCTGTACCAGCATTACCTTGTACTTTTGTAATACCACCAATTGTACCAGTACCAGTTTTAGCTAAATCAGCAACATTTGTATTAGCAGTTGTTGAAGTAAATAATGCTCTAGTTGTATCACTACCAGCACTTACAGTCCAACCAGTTAATGTACCGCTGATAGTTACATTCGCGCTTGAAAGACCGCTAATAAATGCAGTAGCTATTTCAGCATCGGTTGCACCAGAAGTACCAATAGTAGCGGTTAAACCAGCTAATGTAATTGTTTTACCAGAAGTTTGATTCAAGAATTTAACTTCACCAGTTTCAGTTGTTGCAGCACCAGTAATTGTACTTGTAATTACTGTACCAACAGCTGGTAATGAACCATAACTTTTAATTAAGATCCCTGTAATTGCACCAGTACCATCAACAATCAATTCACCTTTAATAGAAGGTTCACTGAAAACGATTGTATCAGATGGACTATAACCTGAACTAGCAGTAATATTTAAATCTACTATTTTAGATGTTGATTGACCAAAAACAGGAACAACTTGTAAATCTGTACCATTTGTACCAGTATTATCAACTGTTACCCAAACACCATTTTGATTAAAATAATCATTTTGTGAATTCGTTTTAGCTACATCAGCAACGATATAAACATCAGTAATTCTATCAGAATTACTGAAATAAGAAGTATTTGGTTGAGAGAAATATCTGATATATTTTGATTCAGTATTAATAACAGTACCAAAGAATAATAATTTATTTTGAGAATCTTTAGCATCAATAGCTTTTGATTTGAATGCAAATTTTTCTAAAATATAACCTTTAGTTTTTGATTTGTTGAATACACCGTCTTCGTCGATAACGATAACATGTACTTCATCATTTTCAACACCACGAGATTTTGCATATGCACTTGTGCCTGGTTTATTACTAAAATATTTTTTATATGCCCAGCTATCAAATGTATTGAAATCTGCAATAGAAACACGTAAACTATTGCCTCGTTTTCCAGGATATCTTGCAACGAATTCGATATTATTATAATCTGGTGTTGCAGCTCCATCATTGAATTTTGTAATAAAATCCGCTTGATTTTTAACTACAATTTTTGTACCAGAATAATTAGCGACAGCATTCGCGCAATGTCCACCAGCAGCAATTTCTCTAACTATTTTTAAATTTTTTGAATAATCTAAAAAGTTTGCAGCTGAATACCAGTCAATTCTATTATCAACTGTATTAAATTTTCCGTTTGTAGGTGCTCCAAAGAATGATTCTAATTCATCTGTATTGAAGATTCTTGTTGGGACGCCAACTGGACCCCAGGTAAATTGCCCGACGAATGCTCCAGCACTAATTGGTTCTTGCTGAATCACTTCTGATAAATCAATTTCTCTGACTTCTGTTCCAGGGCTTAAAAGATTTGTAGCCATGTATAAACTCCTTTTTGTTATATATCCTAATTATTTATTATTTAATCATTGTTAAATCTATTATTTCTTCTGGTATACCATTATTGAAGAAACCAAATATCAATGAATTATATTCATCCATTTTAGCATAATTAGCTCTAATGGCTCCCTTTATATCCGTATTCGTATAATCTTCAAAATAAGGTTGTGTTGTTAACCAAGCGAACATCACCAAGGTCATAACTATATCATCAGTTTTATTTTTTTCTGCTTCATAAGAACTGCCTTTTTTAATAAAAGAACTAAGCTCTGTTATCGTATCAAAATCATATAATATCAACGAATCACTTTCAATCAATGTTTTTAATGTTGCACAACCAATAGCTTTAGTTTTTGGTGATTGTCTTAAACCAACACTTTTAGTGTTAACTATAGTTTCACCATTTTTATTGCCAGACTGTAACATATTATCGTATTCATATTCATAAAATAATATATTCGCGACGATTGCTCCAACTGAATTATTTTCAACCATACAAAAAGCTTCATTGTATAATTTACATATATGAAAAACTTCATCTGCGAATATCATTGGAATCAAATCATTTCTTCTATAAACAGCAACTTGTTTATAAGGTAATTCAGTAACATCAATAACAGAAATAGCAGAATAATCTTTTCCCATTCCTTCGCTTGTATCAACTATTACAACATAGCTTTTATCTTTAGACGGTAATTCATATATTTTTAAACTTTCTTTTCTTATTTCAAGAGGATCTTTGAAAGAAAGAACTTGTAATTTTGGACCAGAAATCAATGTACCAGAAGAACCAAAAAATTCACAATTATGTGATAATATTCCATTCGTATAATATGTATTATTTATACCTGAATCAATAATATCATATAATTCAATTTTTTTTCTTATCCTTCGTTTTGATTTTATGAAACACCCTTTGTTATCAATTGTTTCAATATAATCAGTTTTTTTTAAATCTTTTGCACTTTTAAATCCGCTATCAGTCATTATTTTATGATCTTCTGAACATTTTAGCTCCGAAGAATTAGTAAATTTCAAGTGGATATAACTGTTTCTGGTTATCTTTTTGATACCTAAAAAAGATTCTAGACAATTACTCGTTGCTATAGTATAATTAGTATTATATTTTATCATTTTTATTATTTATAATATTTAATTTTTCGTATAGAGTAGTAATAGGAATAAATTCATTATCTATATTTATAATTGTATCACCAGATACACACTCGAATTCTTGATCCCATGTTCTTCTAGATACATTTTTTATTGTTTCATTTTTCCAAGTTTCATCTCTACTTGGATGAGCATCCCATAAAAATTTTAACGGTAGAAATCCATTTCTTTTATCTATTGCGTCTGACCAAAGTTTATAAAATAAATTCATTCCTTTTGGTGTAGAAGTAATAATTACTTTCGTTTTCTTCCCTGATGAAATTACAGGATATGTACTTTCATAAAATTCAAAATCATTATCAATATGACCCAATTCATCTAGCATCAATAGACTTATACTTTTTCCTCTTATCGAACTAGATGAAGTGGCAGCGGCTAATACCTTTGAACCATTTCCTAATTCGATTGAACCTTTATTCCATTCAACAACCCCTGGTTTTAAAAACCAAGGGAGTTCTTCAAACATACTTTTTATTCTTGATAAAATTTCATTCGCAGTTGAACCTTTATTCGCTAATACTGCCGCATGAACCGGATTTTGATTAAAGATTATTTCATAAAGAATATATGCGGCAGTAGTCGTAGTATTATGATTTAAAATATTATCACCATAATATACATGTTCATCAGAATCTATTTCAATATCGTACATTTGTTCATATGTACCAGTTTGTTTTATCGAAATGACTTGTGATATACCTTCTTTAACTTTGATATTATCTCCAACAATCAAATCTTTAATAAAAACTTGTTCATTATTTTCGTTGATTACGATGTGTTCATCTGCGCATTTTAATTGTTTACCATCTGATAATTGAATTTCAAAAATCTCATATTCAATTGTTTTGAATATTTTTAAAATATCCTTCCAACCATCTGGTGTATCAATTTCCCACTCAGAAATAACAAATTCATCCGTGAATTTTTCCATTCAACTTACCCTAAAAATACGAATGTTATATCTTTTTTATGATTTGAACATATCGCAATATTTGCATATAGATTTTTTCTTTGTTGTTTTGATAAGAATGAACCCTCATCAATATAAACGGTATCAATATGTCTCAAACTTATTCCTCTGAACGCATTACTATTTTCATTTAAATGATGATGCGAACAGTACATATAATTCTTTTTAGTTTTATCCGTAATTCTATGGGATATAACTAAACTATTAAAATTTGCATGTGATTTGATATAAGAAGTTTTTCCTGTTTGTCTACCTAAGTTTATATCAATACTACAATATTCATGATAATATGTGTCTAGGGGTAATAAATAAGAAGCTTCAATATTTCTATTGTTTTTATTTATTTTGATAGTTAAGTCAACTAAATCAAAAAAATCTGATTGAAAATATTCCATTAAAAAAATACCCCACTTGATCTT
>NZ_JAQTPQ010000099.1 GCF_028712645.1 Flavobacterium sp.
AGGAGCTTTAAAATCAATGAGATTGAGATGGGGAATTGTAGCTCAATTTTTTTATGTGGGTGCCCAAGTTTGTGTTGGAAGTTTTTTTATTAAAATGGCTACTACAACAGCGGGACTAGAAGAGGGTACTGCTGCCAAATATTTAGGATTTTTTGGATTAGCCTTTATGTTAGGGCGTTTTGCAGGAACTTTTTTGATGCAATACATACAACCAAGAAAACTATTAATAACGTATGCCTTCATCAATATTCTCTTGTCATTGTTGGCTATAACGGGAACAGGGATAGTAGTTGTTTATACTTTAATAGCCATTGCATTTTTTATGAGTATCATGTTTCCAACCATTTTCTCTATGGGAATTGATGGGCTTGGGCATAATACTAAAATTGGATCTTCATTGATAGTGATGGCAATTGTGGGCGGAGCACTATTACCTCCTGTATTGGGTATGATTTCAGATAGTACGGGTAATATTCAAAACGGATATATAGTTCCCTTAGTCTGTTTTACAGTAATATTATTGTTTGCCTTTAATGTACATAAAACAAATAAAGCATAAATTCTATTTATATAATATGTTAGAAAATAAAATTAAAAGACTGGTTATCAAAATGCATCCAAAGGATAATGTTTTGGTGGCTTTAACGGATTTGCAAAAGGGCGAAAGTGTTCTTTATGACTCTGAAACATTCGCTTTACAGGACACTATTAAAGCGAAACACAAATTTTATATCACTGATATGGTTGCTAATCAAGAAGTGATAATGTACGGCGTATTGGTTGGAAAAGTTCAGTATGATGTTGCCAAAGGAAGTTTAATGACAACCGATAATCTCAAACACGCTGCAGAACCCTATGGATATCGTGAAACTTCTTTTTCATGGCAGTCTCCAGATGTTTCAAAATATAAAAACAGAACATTTAATGGTTATAAAAGAAAAGATGGACGAGTAGGAACGGCCAACTATTGGTTGTTTGTACCTACCGTTTTTTGTGAAAACAGAAATTTAGATGTAATAAAGGAAGCACTTCATAACGAATTGGGTTATTCAGTAACTGATAAGTATGCACAATTCACGAATCAACTATTGAAAAGCTATCAAAATGGGGAAGATATTGCTTCAATTGATTTGCAATTAACACCAACTAGCAAATCCAATCGAGTATTTAAAAATGTAGATGGAATAAAATTTCTGAATCATCAAGGAGGTTGTGGAGGGACACGTCAGGATGCAGCCACATTAAGTGCTTTATTGGCTTCTTATGCTAATCATCCTAATGTGGGCGGCATCACGTTGTTGAGTTTGGGCTGTCAACATTTGCAAGTGCAAGATTTTGTTGATGATGTTAAAAAACAAAATCCAGCATTCGATAAGCCACTGTTTATCTTTGAACAACAGCAAACGGAAAGTGAAGAAATATTAGTTGCCAATGCTATTAAAAAAACATTTGAAGGCTTAATTGAAATCAATCAATGCGAAAGAACAGCAGCTCCTTTGAGCGAATTATGTATTGGTGTGAAATGTGGCGGAAGTGATGGTTTTAGTGGCGTTTCTGCGAATCCAGCCGTAGGATACACTGCCGATTTGGTCGTGGGATTAGGCGGAAAAATTCTTTTGGCAGAGTTTCCAGAATTATGTGGAGTGGAACAAAATTTAATTGACCGTTGTGTTTCTGAAGAAACAGCCCATAAATTTATAGATTTAATGGAATCGTATGATGCATTGGCCCATAAAGTAGGTTCAGGTTTCCACATGAATCCATCACCAGGAAATATAAAAGACGGTTTGATTACGGATGCCATCAAAAGTGCCGGCGCAGCCAAAAAAGGAGGGACGGCGCCTGTGGTAGATGTACTTGATTATACTGAACTGGTAACGGAACCGGGATTAAATTTGGTTTGTACTCCAGGAAATGATGTAGAAGCGACCACAGGACAAGCTGCTTCGGGAGCTACATTAATTTTGTTTACAACAGGCTTAGGGACACCAACAGGTAATCCCGTTTCTCCAGTAATAAAAGTGGCTACCAACTCAATCTTAGCTGAAAAAATGAACGATATTATTGATATAGATTGTGGTTCAATAATCAGTGGTGAAAAAACCATTGAGGAAATGGGTGAAGAAATTTTGGAGTACTGTATAAAAGCGGCAAGCGGTGAAATTATTCCTAAAGCGGTACAGTTAAATCAAGATGACTTTATTCCATGGAAACGCGGAGTATCTTTGTAATTTTTTTAAATAATAATCTTTATAACTCATATTAAAATGTTTTCATTACAAAATAAAAAAGCAATTATAACTGGTGGAGGTAGCGGAATAGGAAAAGCAATTTCTCTATTATTCGCCAAGCAAGGAGCCGAAGTTCATATCTTGGAACTTTCTAAAGAAAGTGCCCAATCTACAGTGGATGAAATAACGACAAGTGGAGGCAAAGTGTTTGCACACGCCTGCAATGTTGCCAATCAGCAGGAAGTGATGGCGACTTTTGAGAAAATTGGAAATATCAATATACTTGTGAACAATGCAGGAATTGCACATGTGGGTAAAGTCGATACCACACCCGAAGCCGATTTTGACCGAATTATGAATGTGAATGTGAAAGGAGTGTACAATTGTTTGCACGCTTCGATTCCGCAATTCAGGAAATCAGGAGGAGGAGTAATTGTTAATATGGCTTCGATTGCTTGTTGGGTGGGAATTCCTGATAGATTTGCGTATTCTACAGCCAAAGGCGCCGTGATGGCAATGACTTTATCGGTAGCTAAAGATTATCTTACTGAAAATATTCGTTGCAATTCGATTTCTCCAGCAAGGGTGCATACGCCTTTTGTAGATGGATTTATTTCTAAAAATTATCCAGAAAACGAAGCCGAAATTTTTGAAAAATTATCTAAATCACAACCAATTGGTCGTATGGGAAAACCAGAAGAGATTGCGACACTGGCTTTGTTCCTTTGTAGTGATGAAGCTGGTTTTATTACGGGCTCTGATTATCCTATTGATGGTGGTTTTATAAAATTAAATAATTAATGAAAATAGCCTTATTCATACCCTGCTATATAGATCAGTTTTATCCACAAGTAGGAATTGCTACGCTACAATTGTTAGAAAAGTTAGGATGCAATGTTTCATTTCCTTTGAAGCAAACTTGTTGCGGTCAGCCTATGGCTAATAGTGGTTTTTCTAGTTTGAATAAAGGTTGTGATGTCAATTTTGTTGAAAATTTTTCAGGCTTCGATTATATTGTGGCTCCTTCGGGAAGTTGTGTTTTGCATGTAAAAGAACATTTAAAAGACGATTCACATACTGAAGAAGCTAAAAAGATTCGCAATACCACTTATGAACTCACAGAGTTTTTAACCGATATTTTAAAAGTTGAAACTATTAATGTCAGTTTTCCATACAAAGTAGGTTTGCATAACAGTTGTCATGGTCAAAGAGGATTAGGACTTTCTTCTATGTCAGAAAGAATGTTGCCCGAATTTTCGAAACCAGAACAGTTGCTCAATATGGTGAAAGGTATTCAATTGAGTAAGCCAAAACGCAATGATGAATGCTGCGGTTTTGGAGGTACTTTTTGTATATTTGAAGAAGCCATGAGTGTAAAGATGGGCAAGGACAGAATAAAAGAACATAATGTAAATGATGTTGAATATATCACAGGTGTCGATACCAGTTGTCTGATGCACTTGGAAGGAATACTAAAAAGACAAGGAAGTAAGATAAAAACAATTCATATCGCAGAGATATTAAATAGTTCGTTATAAGTTGAAACTTAGTAGTTATACGCATTCCTATTTAAAATAGAAACCCAATTGAATTCCTTCTCGGTTTCCTCTACTTCGGAGAGGATTGGCGAAAGGACGATAAGAAATTATGAAAACAACGCATGCTGCATTAGCGGAAAAATTTATAGCTGACGAGCCAAGAACCGACTGGCACGACGAAACCCTGTGGTTTGTTCGTGAGAAGCGGGATAAAGCTGCGTATGGTTTGCCGGAATGGGAGCAACTAAGGGAATGGGGTTCACAGATAAAAAATCACACGCTTTCCAATCTTTCTAATTATTTAAAAGAATTTGAAGAAAAGGCTCTTGCCAATGGAATAAAAGTGCATTGGGCTGCTGATGGAGCCGAGCATAATAAAATAATCCACGAGATAATCCGCAAGCATAATATTCAAAAAATTGTGAAGAGCAAAAGTATGCTCACCGAAGAATGCCATTTGAATGAATATTTGCTGGAGAATGGTATTGAGGTTGTGGATACTGATTTAGGGGAACGCATTGTTCAATTTAGAAAAGAACCACCAAGCCATATTGTATTGCCGGCAATTCACTTAAAAAAAGAAGATGTAAGTGCCACTTTTCACGAGCATTTACAAACTGAAAAAGGAAATAATGATCCACAGTATTTAACCGAAGCTGCAAGACAACACTTGCGAGATAAGTTTGTTCAGTCACAATTGGCGATTACGGGTGTCAACTTTGCGATTGCCGAAACGGGTGGTTTTGTGGTTTGCACCAATGAAGGAAATGCCGATATGGGTGCACATACAGCTCCCGTACATATTGCCTGCATGGGTTTTGAAAAAATTATTCCAAAGGCAAAACATCTTTCGGTATTTCTGCGTTTATTAGCAAGAAGTGCCACCGGACAACCCATTACCACTTATTCGAGCCATTTTCACAAACCCAGACCCAATCAAGAAATGCATATTGTAATTGTTGATAATGGTCGCAGCCGACAGTTGGGTCGGGAAGATTTCAGGAATTCGTTAAAGTGTATTCGTTGTGCGGCCTGTTTCAATACTTGCCCAGTTTACCGTCGTAGTGGAGGACATAGTTATCATACCGCAGTGGCAGGGCCTATTGGTTCTATTCTGAATCCAAATTTAGATATGAAAGCCAACGCTGATTTGCCATTTGCATCAACCTTATGCGGTAGTTGCACCAATGTTTGTCCAGTAAAAATAAATATCCATGAGCAGTTATGGAAATGGAGACAAGTGATTGTTGCGGAAGGTTATGTAGCCACAACTAAGAAAATTGCAATGATGGGAATGGATTTTGTATTGTCGAATCCAAAAGCGTATCGGTTGGTTGGAAAAATGGGAAGATGGGTTATGCATGTATTTCCTTTTGTAGTCAACAATAAATTAAATGTTTGGTACAAACATAGAGTAATGCCTGAAGCACCTAAGGAATCTTTCCGGGATTGGTATTTAAAAAACAAAAAAACGGACAACAAAAGTAGATGAGTGCAAGAGAAAATATATTAAATGCCATAGCGATCAATCAACCAGAATTAGTGGCACTTCCTGAAATGGATAGAAATGCAGTAATTTGTTATGAAGATGATTATGTACAGTTTAAAACAGTATTAGAAAGTATTGGTGGTAAAGTAAAATTGATTTCAGATATTACGGTATTAAAAGATCAATTAATTACAGATAAGGCGAACGGAAATTTTGTAGTGAATACAATAGCAGCACTTGCCGATGTAGATGAGCATGTAGTTTCTTTACCTGCATTTAAATTAGAAAAATTAGAAAAAGCCTATATTAAAGGTACTGTGGGAGTAGCTGAAAATGGTGCTGTATGGATTTATGAAAGTCAAATGACGAATAGGTTATTGCCTTTCATTTGTCAGCATTTGGTTTTGCTAATCGATAAAAAAGATATTGTACCAACAATGCATCACGCTTATGATACTATTGATGTCGATAAAGAAGGATTTGGAGTTTTTATTGCCGGACCTTCTAAAACTGCCGACATAGAACAATCACTAGTAATTGGTGCTCACGGAGCAAGAAGCACCACAGTCTATATAGTAGAGTAAATTAAATATAAACATATAAAAAAATGAAACTAATACGTTTTGGAGAAGCCGGTAAAGAAAAACCAGGTATTATAATTGGAGAAAAAAGATTTGATGCATCCTCAATTGTTGCGGATTATAATGAAGCATTTTTTGAAGAAAATGGACTAGAAAAATTAAAAGCAGCATTAGAAAACAATCCTGTTTTACCTGAAGTTGATGCTTCAGTACGTTTGGGTTCACCAGTGGCAAGACCTTCTAAAATAATATGCATTGGATTAAACTATGTAGATCATTGTAAAGAAACTAATGCACCAATACCAGAAGAACCGATTATCTTTTTTAAATCGACTACTGCTTTGTGTGGACCGAATGATGATTTAATAATTCCAAAAAATAGTGAAAAGACGGATTGGGAAATTGAATTGGTATTTGTTGTTGGCAAAAAAGCGAGTTATGTAGAAGAAGCAGATGCTATGGATTATGTAGCGGGTTATTGTCTGCATAACGATTACAGTGAAAGAGCTTTTCAATTGGAACGTGGCGGACAATGGGCTAAAGGAAAAGGATGTGACACATTTGCACCACTTGGTCCCTTTATGGCAACAACAGATGAGATTGCAGATGTAGATAATTTGTCAATGTGGTTGACAGTAAATGGGAAAACATTCCAAAAGAGTAATACCTCAAATTTAGTTTTCAAAATTCCTTTCTTGGTTCATTACCTGAGCCAGTTTATGACATTGCTTCCAGGGGATATTATCAGTACAGGAACGCCTCCAGGTGTTGGTTTAGGAATCAAACCAGAACCTATTTATCTTAAAGTCGGAGATGTGGTTGAATTAGGAATGGAAGGTTTAGGAACAAGCAAACAAGTGGCGGTGGCTTATAGTAGATAATCATGGCAACACAAAAATATTGTTTGGCTCTGGATTTGAAGGAAAATCAGCAATTGATGGCTGAGTACAAAGCTTATCATCAAGAGATTTGGCCAGAAATTATAAAAAGTATCAAGGATTCGGGAATTGAAGTACTGGATATTTATTGTATTGGAAATCGTATGTTTATGATTATTGAAGCCAATGAAGATTTTTCTTTTGAGAAAAAAGCAGCAATGGATGCCAATAACCCTAAAGTTCAGGAATGGGAAGAACTGATGTGGAAGTTTCAACAATCTCTGCCATTTGCAAAGTCAGGGGAAAAATGGATGCTGATGGAAAAAATATTTGAATTGAAATGAGAATAGACAGCCATCAACATTTTTGGAAGTATCATCCAGTAAAAGACGCTTGGATTAGCGATGATATGAAGGCGATTCAGCGTGATTTTTTGCCCGCTGACTTATTGCCTTTACTCAAAGAAATGGATATCGATGGTTGCGTGTCAGTTCAGGCCGATCAAAGTGAAGAAGAAACTCGTTTTTTATTGCAACTGGCAACAGAAAATGATTTTATCAAAGGAGTTGTGGGCTGGATAGATTTAAGAGCCGAGAATCTGGAAATAAGGCTGGAGCATTTTTCAAAGTATAAAAAGCTGAAAGGTTTCCGACATATTGTTCAGGGAGAATCGGAGGTTGATTTTTTGCTTAGGGAAGATTTTTGCATGGGAATATCAAAATTGGCAAAGTATAATTTCACCTATGATTTATTAATTTCTCCCAAGCATTTGCCTTATGCAACGGCATTGGTAAAACGCTTTCCACAGCAATCTTTTGTAATAGACCATTTGGCAAAACCTGATTTTAAACAAATCGATTTTGCCGTATGGGAAAAAGAGATTAGAGCAATAGCAGCTTGTCCCAATGTGATGTGTAAGGTTTCGGGTTTGGTTACGGAAGCGGATTGGAACAATTGGAAAAAATCTGATTTTGACTATTGTTTAAATGTGGTTACTGAGGCATTTGGAATTCATCGTCTGATGTTTGGCAGTGACTGGCCTGTGAGCTTGTTGGCATCATCTTATGAGGAATCATTGGGTATTGTCGAGCATTATTTTTCAAAATTTTCGAATGAGGCGCAAGATAAACTCTGGGGAGGAAATGCAATAGAATTTTATCATTTATAAAAAAAGAAAATGAATTTAGATTTAAATAACAAAATAATTATCGTAACCGGAGGTGCCAAAGGAATTGGTTTAGGAATCTGTAAAGTCTTGGCTTCAGAGGGAGCAATCCCTTTTATTATCGGAAGGAATGAAGCCGATAATTTGAAGGCAGTTAAGGAAATTGAAGCTGCCGGTGGCAGTGCAAAATATGCCCAAGCTGAATTGACAGATCCAGAAGATTGCGAAAAAGCTATAAAGCAAGTCGTGAACGAATGTGGACGAATTGACGGGCTTATCAATAATGCGGGTGTGAATGATGATATTGGACTCGAAAGCGGGAATTACGCATCTTTTATGGCTTCATTGCATAAAAATCTGGTGCATTATTATTTGATGGCGCACTATGCTTTGCCTGAATTAAAAAAATCCAAAGGAAATATTGTCAATATAGGTTCAAAAACCGCCGATACCGGTCAAGGAAACACCTCGGCTTATGCAGCTTCAAATGGTGGGCGTAAAGCCTTAACCCGAGAATGGGCGGTAGAATTATTGAAATATGGTATCCGTGTGAATGCGGTAATTGTGGCGGAATGTTTTACCCCATTGTATGCAACTTGGGTAAACTCATTTGACAATCCCGAAGAAAAGTTAAGAGAAATTTCGGATAAAATTCCATTCGGAAAAAGAATGACTACAACCGAAGAAATAGCCAATATGGTTGTCTTTCTTTTATCTGAAAAATCAAGTCACACCACTGGTCAGATAGTTTATGTGGATGGTGGATATACGCATTTAGACAGGGCTTTATAGAAATATTTTTGGAATGTTATTTATTATCCAATTTAAAAGTGTCAGAAAAAAGAATTCTTATTTAGAGTATCTAATCTTTTGGATCTCTCTACAACAATCATAACTCCAATTATGTCGTTTTTGATATAAAATACAAACAAAAAAGTCACTCATCGGCGGCTTTCTTTAAAGGCAGAAGAATTGAAATCTTTAATCATCCCGATTTAAAACCAAAATATAGTACGCTTTCAAGTTATATCGCCCTGAATAGTTAGAATTAGGATACTGGGTTCAGCAATCCAAAATCCACTGTCAAAAACATTCTTAATAACTTTGACGATTTCCTCTTTTAAAATGGGTTGACATTCCCTATATTAGCACTCCCGAGGTCAAAGCGAAAAACATTGACCGAACTGAACGTAGTTAAATTCGATAAAATTTAAAATGTCCGATCAAAATCAATATACCGAAGACAATATTCGGTCACTAGACTGGAAAGAACACATCAGAATGCGTCCCGGAATGTACATCGGGAAACTCGGTGACGGTTCTTCGCCAGATGATGGTATTTATATTCTTCTCAAGGAAGTCCTAGATAACTGTATCGACGAATTCGTTATGGGAGCTGGCAAAACCATTGAAGTAACCATCAAAGATAAAACGGTTTCCGTTCGCGATTATGGTCGTGGAATTCCGCTTGGAAAAGTGATTGATGTAGTTTCCAAGATGAATACAGGAGGGAAATACGATTCTTTGGCTTTCAAAAAATCAGTAGGTTTAAATGGTGTTGGAACAAAAGCCGTGAATGCTTTGTCTAATTATTTCCGTGTAGAATCCGTTCGTGACGAAAAGCAAAAAGCTGCCGAATTCTCAGGAGGAAGTTTGGTTTTGGACGAAGATATTATTGAAACGACCAAGCGAAAAGGAACCAAAGTTACTTTCATTCCGGATGAAGCGATTTTCAAAAATTACAAATTCCGTTTTGAATACATAATCAAAATGCTCAAAAACTATTGTTATCTAAACAATGGTTTGACCATTTTATTCAACGGCGAAAAATATTTTTCCGAAAATGGATTGAAAGATTTATTGGAAGAAACCATCAGCGTCGAAGATTTAGAATATCCAATTATTCATTTAAAAGAAGGCGATATCGAAATTGCCTTAACGCACAGTAAAACCCAATATTCAGAGGAATACCATTCGTTTGTGAATGGTCAAAACACCACTCAAGGTGGAACGCATTTAGCGGCTTATCGTGAAGCTATTGTAAAAACCATTCGAGAATTTTATAACAAACCTTTCGAAGCTTCGGATGTGCGAAAATCAATTGTTACTGCGATAAGCATCAAGGTAATGGAACCAGTTTTCGAATCGCAGACCAAAACTAAGTTAGGTTCGACTGATATGGGTTCAGAACCTGGAATGCCTTCGGTTCGTACTTTTGTTAATGATTTTGTGAAAAATAAATTAGACAGTTATTTGCATAAAAATCCTGCAACTTCTGATGCTTTATTGCGCAAAATTTTGCAAGCAGAAAGGGAACGTAAAGAACTTTCAGGCATTCGAAAATTAGCGAAAGATAGAGCCAAAAAAGCGAATTTGCACAACAAGAAATTACGTGATTGCAGAGCACATCTTACCGATACAAAAAACCCAAGAAATCTCGAAAGTACCCTTTTTATTACCGAGGGAGATTCGGCTTCGGGTTCGATAACGAAATCTCGTGACGTGAATACGCAAGCCGTTTTCAGTTTGCGTGGAAAGCCGTTGAATTCGTATGGAATGAGCAAGAAGATTGTGTATGAAAACGAAGAATTCAACTTGTTGCAAGCCGCTTTGGACATTGAAGACGACATGGAAAATTTGCGTTACAACAACATCGTGATCGCCACCGATGCCGATGTCGATGGCATGCACATTCGCTTATTATTGATTACGTTCTTTCTTCAATTTTTTCCAGAATTAATCAAAGAAGGGCATTTGTATATTTTGCAAACGCCATTGTTTAGAGTTCGAAATAAGAAAGAAACGATTTATTGCTATTCTGAAGACGAGCGAAAAGAGGCCATAGAAAAACTAAAACCAAAACCAGAAATCACTCGATTTAAAGGTTTGGGAGAAATATCGCCAGATGAATTCAAGAATTTTATTGGAGAAACCATTCGGTTGGATCCGATTATGATGGATAAAAATACTTCGGTGGAGCAATTGTTGTCTTTCTATATGGGAAAAAATACGCCAGACCGACAAGAATTTATCATCAAGAATTTGAAAGTGGAATTAGATACAATAGAAGCAAGTTAGAAAAAAAATGGACGAAGACGAAGATAACATCATTCCCAACGAAGACGAAACTAACGAAGAAGTATTCGAATCTGCAAATGAAGAAGGTTTCGAAGATATAAAAACTTCGGGAGCAATGCAGCATTTTTACGAAAATAACGACGAAGGAACGGACACCATTACCAAGGTAACCGGAATGTACAAAGACTGGTTTTTGGATTATGCTTCGTACGTAATTCTGGAGCGTGCCGTTCCCGCAATTGAGGACGGTTTTAAGCCTGTTCAACGCCGTATTATGCACTCGCTCAAAGAGTTAGATGACGGTCGTTACAACAAGGTGGCGAACGTGGTTGGGCACACAATGCAATACCATCCGCACGGAGACCAAAGTATTGGTGATGCGATGGTGCAGATTGGCCAAAAAGAATTATTGATAGACTGCCAAGGAAACTGGGGAAATATTTTAACGGGTGATAGCGCAGCAGCTTCCCGTTACATTGAAGCGCGTTTGTCGAAATTTGCTTTGGAAGTTTTGTATTCTCCAAAAATCACCGATTGGGGCGTTTCCTATGACGGACGTCGTGCTGAACCCAATAATCTTCCTGTAAAATTTCCATTGCTTTTAGCTCAAGGAGCCGAAGGTATTGCCGTAGGACTTTCAACGAAAGTGTTGCCTCATAATTTTATTGAACTGATTGATGCTTCTATAAAAATATTGAAGGGAAAACCATTCCAAATTTTCCCTGATTTTCAAACCGCAGGAATTGCCGATGTTTCCAATTATAATGATGGAATGCGTGGCGGACGTGTTCGTGTTCGTGCCAAAATTGCTCAATTGGACAAAAATACTTTGGTGATTACCCAAATTCCGTTTTCGACTAATACGACGACTTTGATTGACAGTATTTTGAAAGCCAACGAAAAAGGTAAAATCAAAATCAAGAAAATTGAAGACAATACTGCTGCCGATGTTGAAATTTTAATTCATCTTTTTCCAGGCGTTTCGCCAGACAAAACTATCGATGCTTTGTTTGCTTTTACTGCTTGCGAAACTTCGGTTGCGCCATTGGTTGTGTGATTGAAGACAACAAACCGTTGTTCGTAGGTGTTTCTCATATGTTGAAAATTTCTACCGAAAGAACCGTTGATTTACTTCGACAAGAACTCGAAATTCAATTAGAAGAGCTTAAAAAT
>NZ_JAQTPQ010000342.1 GCF_028712645.1 Flavobacterium sp.
TGTTGCCATTGCCCTGGTTTTAACCGGAATGGTGCGTTACAATGAATTGAATGTTGGAGATCCTCTTGCATTTGTTTTCGATAAATTAAACTTAAAATGGATGTCGGGAATTATTGCCGTAAGTGCAGTTATTGCAATGGCGAGTGTTTTGTTAGTTTTTCAAATGGGGCAACCAAGAATTTGGATGAGTATGAGTCGTGATGGTTTATTACCAAAAAAGTTTTCGACTATACATCCAATATACAAAACGCCATCTTACGCAACAATCGTTACCGGTTTTGTGGTTGCTGTTCCAGCATTGTTTTTAAACTTGACGATGGTAACTGATTTGTGTAGTATTGGAACTTTATTTGCCTTTGTTTTGGTTTGCGCTGGAGTTTTGGTATTGCAAAATAAACCGAATATTCCTAGAGGAAAATTCAAAACTCCTTATGTAAATTCAAAATATGTAATGCCGTTTTTGATTATTATTGGACTCGTTTTTTCTTTTGGTTACAACAAAACGGCAACAATGGATTTCTTGACAAACGAAAGACAAATTAATACACCTGAAACCATTGTTACTTCTTTGAATAAAGAAAAATCAAAAGAAGTATTTGATTTCATTTCGAATAATTATGCTGATAAAAAGGTTGCTTCTGAAGATTTAGAAGTAGTTTTAAGCGGATTTCAAGCTGATGAAACTCAATACAAAACTGTCGTAAATTCATTGCCAATAGATAATTCATTAAAATACGAAAGTGGTTTCAGTCTTTTTAAACATAAAATCCCGATGTGGATTTTCTTGATAGTTTTGATAGGATTAACAGTTTGGTCAAACCGACAAAATTTATCCTTAATTCCATTATTAGGTTTAATTTGCTGTTTGTATATGATGGCTGAATTAAGTGTTTGGAACTGGTTGTATTTCACAATTTGGTTGATTATAGGACTTTTAATTTATTTTGGTTTCAGCCGTAAAAACAGTAGATTGAATTTGAAGGAAGCATAAAATTTTCAAAGTTTAAAATTATTTATTTGCCAAAGATTCCAAAAGGAATTTTTGGCAAATTTTTTTTATGATTGAAAGTGAATTGTATTTTTATGAATGGTTTTTAACTATATTTGAAAACAATAAAATGGCAAAAATGGAAAATTTATCAAAAGGAAGTCCTAAATTAATCAATGCTTGGGCATTTTATGACTGGGCAAATTCAGTTTATTCGTTAGTAATCTCCACAGCCGTATTCCCCATCTACTATGAGTCGGTAACAAGTTCGAATGGTGGAATGGTAAATTTTATGGGAACTGACTTCCACAATTCTACATTGTTGTCGTATTCTTTGTCATTTTCGTTTTTGATTGTTGCTTTTTTGTCTCCAATATTATCTGGGATTGCAGATTATACGGGGAATAAAAAGCGATTTATGCAGTTTTTCTGTTATTTAGGTTCACTGGCTGTGATGAGTTTATTTCTCTTTAAAGACCAAAACACTTTATGGATTGGGATATTGGGAACAATACTAGCAAGTATTGGTTTTTGGTCAAGTATTGTTTTTTATAATTCTTATTTGCCCGAAGTTGCTTTTCCTGAACAACACGATAGAGTGAGCGCCAAAGGATTTATGTATGGTTATTTTGGGTCGGTAATTTTATTGACTTTTAATTTAACGATGGTAATGAAACCCGAATGGTACGGAATTATTGATCCCACTTTACCAGCGAGACTTTCATTTTTGTCTGTTGGAATTTGGTGGATGGGTTTTGCACAAGTTACCTTTTATTATTTACCCAATAATGTTTATAATAAAAAACCTCGAAAAGATTTTATTTTCAAAGGCATTCGTGAATTAGCAACTGTTTTTAAAGGTTTAAAACAGCATTTTTTCTTAAAACAATTTTTGACGGCTTTTTTCTTATATAGCATTGGTGTTCAAACCATCATTTTATTTGCAGGGATTTATGGAAAAATAGAATTAGGCATTGAAACAAGTCAATTAATTATCACCATTTTAGTAATTCAATTAGTTGCCATATTTGGAGCTTATATATTTGCAAAAATTTCAGAAAGAATTGGAAATATTAAAACACTAAAACTTATTATTGCGATATGGGGTTTAATTTGTTTTGCGGTATATTTATTAAATAAGGAAAGTAAATATATTGATTTACAATTTTATTCTGTTGCAGCTGCCATAGGGATGGTATTTGGAGCCATTCAATCTTTGTCACGTTCCACTTATTCTAAATTGTTGCCCGAAACTGAAGATCACGCTACTTATTTCAGTTTTTACGATGTTACCGAGAAAATAGCTATAGTTTTAGGGACTTTTATTTTTGGTTTTGTATTATCTATGACTAATTCGATGCGAAATTCTATTTTCATTCTCGCTATTTTCTTTTTGCTAGGCTACATTGTTTTGAGCTTTATGAAGAAAACAGAATATGTTGAATAATTTCGATTAACCAACTTATTTATACAACAAACTATTGTTTTAGAGCTCAATTTTTATCAAATAGAATATTAATGAATCCTTGATCTAAAAGGAAAATATGCAGATTGCATTTATTTTGGCATAATGATTGTCTTTTTTTAGCGTTATGCGAATATTGTGCCTTCTACATCTATTTTATTTATTATTGTAGTGTTTCTGCCCTTTATTTTCATTGAAATGAATAAATCTAATGACAAAAAGACTTAAATAAAACTATGTCAAATCATAAAATACTTACCCTTGACAATCTGTCACTTCAAGAATTTGATTCGGAAACTGATTTAATACCTTTATTGACTCCAGAAGATGAGGAGGAAATGAACAACGAAGAATTACCTGAATCACTTCCCATTTTATCCTTAAGAAATATGGTTTTATTTCCAGGAGTTGTGATTCCAATAACTGCTGGACGCGATAAATCCATAAAATTAATTAATGATGCTTATGCATCTGGAAAAACAATTGGGGTTGTTGCTCAGAAAAATGAAGAAGTTGAAGATCCTACTAAAAATGATATTCACAAGATAGGAACAGTTGCACAAATATTGCG
>NZ_JAQTPQ010000343.1 GCF_028712645.1 Flavobacterium sp.
ATAATTGGGAAACCAAATCGATTGCAGATTTAGGATGGAAGCAATCTGAAGTCCAACCGCTTCTAGATTATTTAGCACTCAAAAACTCCAAAGGCTTCATCATTCTTGTTAACGGCAGAATAGTTATGGAAAATTATTTCAACGGACATTCTGCCTCAACTCCTTGGTATTGGGCAAGTGCCGGAAAAACCTTGACCTCAACTATGACTGGAATAGCACAACAAGAAGGCATATTAAATATCAATAATAAGGTTTCAGATTATATTGGAACCGGATGGACTAGTTTGCCTTTGTCCAAAGAAAACTTGATAACTAATAAACATTTGCTCTCAATGACTTCTGGCCTTGAAGATATTACCAATGGTGACGCGGTAGATCCAGCAAGTTTAACCTACAAAGCTGATGCAGGAACTCGCTGGGCATATCACAATGTATATGTAAAATTACAAGATGTGATTGCACAAGCCTCTGGACAAACTTGGATAAACTATTTCAATACAAAATTGAGAGATAAAATAGGAATGACAGGAACTTGGATACAAGTTGATAATAACAGTGTTTACTGGAGTACTACTCGGAGTATGGCACGTTTTGGTTTACTGATGCTCAACAAAGGGAAATGGGAAAATAATGTAATATTGAATGAAGCTTTTTTTAACGAAGCTACAAATACATCACAAAATATCAATTTAGGTTATGGCTATTTGTGGTGGCTAAACGGAAAGTCAAGTTACCATCTTCCGCAAACTCAATTTCAATTTAATGGAAGTCTTATTCCCTCCGGGCCAAATGATATGTTTATGGCTTTAGGTAAAAATGATCAAAAAATTTATGTTATTCCAAGCAAAAAAATGGTGGTCATTCGAATGGGAGATGCAGCCGACAATGTTAATTTGGCTTTATCTGATTTTGACGATGTGCTATGGCAAAAAATCAGTGCTTTGTATCAGTAAATTTATCGTTCGCTACGTCCTTTAAAAAACCCAAGTATAAAAAAAATTGCACCTATTAATAATAGAATGTAATATAGAATTAAATTTTTGTCTCGTATAATATTACATAAAACAAATGCTATAATACTTGCAAAATACAAGTGAATCGGTTTGATATTCTTATAAAAATTCATTGTGCTATTATTTGAAAAAACTATCTACAAATTCATATTTATTGAAGACTTGTAAATCCTCAATTCCTTCTCCAACACCAATGTATTTTACAGGAATTTTAAATTGATCCGAAATTCCAATTACAACACCACCTTTTGCAGTTCCGTCAAGTTTTGTGACAGCAAGCGAGGTTACTTCGGTGGCAACGGTAAATTGTTTGGCTTGTTCGAATGCATTTTGTCCAGTTGAACCATCTAGAACTAACAATACGTCGTGCGGGGCATCAGCAACCACTTTTTGCATTACGCGTTTTACTTTTGTCAACTCATTCATCAAGTTGATTTTATTGTGCAAACGACCTGCTGTATCAATAATTACGATATCAGCATTTTGAGCAACTGCAGATTGCAAGGTATCAAAAGCGACTGAAGCTGGATCACTACCCATATTTTGTCTTACAATAGGAACTCCAACTCTGTCAGCCCAAATTTGCAATTGATCAATTGCTGCCGCACGAAAAGTATCGGCTGCACCAAGAACCACTTTAAATCCTGCTTTTTTGAATTGGAAAGCCAATTTTCCAATGGTGGTAGTTTTTCCAACTCCATTCACTCCCACAACCATCAAAACGTAAGGTTTGCTATTTATTGGAATTACAAATTCGGTGGCTTCGCCAGCATCGATTTCCGAAAGCAACCCTGCAATTTCTTCTCGAAGGATTTGGTTGAGTTCGTCTGTTCCAAGGAATTTGTCTTCGGCTACGCGTTTTTCTATTCGGGTGATAATTTTTAAAGTCGTGTTGACTCCTACGTCTGAAGAAACGAGGATTTCTTCCAAATTGTCTAACACCTCATCATCAACCTTTGATTTGCCTGCAACAGCCTTGGTTAACTTTGAAAAGAAATTTGTTTTTGATTTTTCAAGACCTTTGTCTAAGGTTTGCTTTTTCTCTGAAGAAAATATTTTTTTAAAAAAACTCATTTTATATATAGTATTAAGAAAAAAATTAGTCTAAAATAATAATATTTTTTCTAACGGTAAATATAGAAAATAAAAAAGCTACTTCCGAATGAAAGTAGCTTTTCTATAAATGCTTTGAGAATTATTTCTTTTTCAAAAATTCATCAACTGCCTCAGGAGCCATAATAGATTCTACGAATGTATATGCGCCAGTTTTTGGAGATTTCACCATTTTGATGGCTTTTGACAATCTCTTAGAAGCTGTTTGTAACGATGCTACGGTTTTCTTTGCCATGACTTATAATGTGTTATTTGAAACTTTAAATAAAGTTTCTAATTATTTAATTTCTTTATGAACAGTTACACGTTTCAAGATTGGATTAAATTTTTTAATCTCTAATCTGTCTGGAGTATTTTTTTTGTTCTTAGTTGTTATGTATCTTGAAGTTCCTGCAACACCTGATGTTTTGTGTTCCGTACACTCTAAAATTACTTGGATTCTATTACCCTTACTTTTCTTTGCCATCTTGATATATATTTAGGAATGGATTATTTAATAAATCCGCCTGCTTGAGCTTTTTTCAAAACTGCAGCGATTCCATTTTTGTTAATTGTTTTTACCGTAGATGCTGCTACTCTTAGAGTAATCCATCTGTCTTCTTCTGGAAGATAAAAACGCTTTTTAACTAAGTTTACAGAAAATTTTCTCTTAGTTTTATTCATAGCGTGAGAAACGTTATTTCCTACCATCGCTCTTTTACCCGTAAGGTCACAAACTCTTGACATTATTGTTATCTTTTATCGTTATTCAAAATCAGGGTGCAAAGAAAAGAAAAATAAACGGATGAAGCAAAAAATTAAAGCACATTTTTTAAAATTTCTTTCCGCAACATTTCTAGGCTCTTTATCACCGTTCTATCTATCACTTTTTCACGGGGTTGACCAAAATTAAACTCTT
>NZ_JAQTPQ010000100.1 GCF_028712645.1 Flavobacterium sp.
CTACTCAATCATTTACAGTAACACAACCAACTGCACTTTCTGTAACTCCAGCTTCGCAAACCAATATTTCTTGCAATGGAGGTTCGAATGGTGCTGCTTCAATAGCTACGCCAACTGGTGGTGCTGGCGGATATACTTACAACTGGACTCCTGGAAACCCTACTGGAGACGGAACTACTTCCGTAACTGGATTGACCGCTGGAACTTGGACGTGTACGGTGACCGATGCTAATGGTTGTACTGCTACAACTTCGGTTACTATTACAGAACCAGTAGCTATTGATAATACTACCGCTGAATTAACTACTGGTATATTGACTGCCAATGAAGTTGGTGCTACTTATCAATGGTATGAATGCCCAAATAATTTATTAACAGGTGAAACAAATCAAAATTTCACACCAGCAAGTCTAGGTGATTATAAAGTCGCAGTAACCGTTGGTGCTTGTACAGTTGAATCAGCTTGCTATACAGTTACTACTTTAGGAACGGTTAACTTTGAAACCAATACTGGTTTATTGATTTATCCTAATCCTAGTAAAGGTAGTGTAAATATCAAATCAAATACAAGTGGTAATTTCCAAATTGTAAATCAATTAGGTCAAGTTGTGAAAACATTTAAAGTTGAAGCAAGTATTATCAATACAATTGATTTACACAACTTAAATGATAGTGTTTACTTTATCAAAGATGTAAATCAAACCAAATCGTTCAAACTTATTATCAAAAAATAATTTAACTAATTCTTAAAATAGAGACTGCCTGAAAATTACTTTTCAGGCAGTTTTTTTTATGTTTTATATTAAATTAAAATGTTTTATATTAAAATCAGTGAAAATCTGTCTAATCTGTGTCGTCTGCGTGTTTTATTGGGTTATTAGTCCGTTATGAACAGTCATAAAAATAAAGATTACTTGTTTTGTAATAATGAGTTCACTTCCTGCAAACTACCATCCACTTTTTCGATTTGCAATCCCAAAATAGCTGCAACCAATGGATAAACACTAACATTTTGAAATGTACCTGTTTTTTTACCCTTCTTGAAGTTGGGGCCTTTAGCATAAAAAACCGCATGCATATCTTTATTACAATTATCATATCCGTGAGTACCTCCAACTATTTTTTGGTTTGTACTACTAACCAAACTATAATTTTTTTTGGCTTCGATTACAAAATCTAAAACCCGAGAATTGCTCCCAAAATGGAATCTTTTAGGTAAATCTTTGACTGCCCAAAACTTTAAATGAGGCACTTTTTTTAAAGCCTGAGCAATAGAATCTTTATATCCTTCCTTCGCCTGAATACTCATAATTGGGTTTATAACTTGATGATAGCCAAGCCAATTTGGTTTTAAATAATCCAAAACAGCTACTTTTTTAGAATCAGAAATGTCGGCCATTCCGTGATCTGAAACAACGATTAAATTTATTTTATTCCCGATAGGCAACGCATCCAGTTTATGAACCAGAACACCCACAATAGAATCCATTTTGATTACCATTTTTTCGTTCTCGATAGACAACGGACCAAAAGTATGTCCTGTATGGTCGGGCTCATCAAAATAAAGTGTAATCAAATGAGGTCTATCATTTTCGGGAAGATTTAGCCAGTTGATTACTGTATCAATCCGATTGGAATACGAAACCGTACCGTCATATTTTCTATAAATACTTGGACTTTTTTCGCCAGTATCTGAACCTGGCCAAAAAAAGGAAGCCGTTTTTAGACCTTGCTGCTCAGCAACATTCCAAATAGGATTTCCACCATAAAACTGGTTATCATATTTTGCAGCACTCGATAAAGAAAATGATTTTTGGAGCAACGGATCATAAAAACTATTATTTATTATTCCGTGATGATCCGGATACAAACCCGTTACTATAGAATAATGATTGGGAAAGGTCTTGGTGGGATAGGATGGTTTCATCGATTTTGCATGCACGCCCGCTTTAGCGATGGCATTTAAATTTGGAGTCGCAAAATGTTTTGAATAGTCCCATCTAAAACCATCTAAAGAAACCAAAACCACATAGGGTTTACTGGAATCCTGACCAAATGCCAAGACATAATTAGTCAACATTAAAAATACAAACAGCTTTTTGATAATCTTTCTATTGATTCCTGACACGGCTTCTTTTTTCATATTTGAGTTCTAAAGTACAATGCAAATATATCGCTAACTTTAATTTTTTTCGTTACTAAATCATCAAATCATTTTATGCAAAAATTCAAAATTAGATATTTACAGAAAAATAGCCTATCACAATAATAATCAGCAAATTATTTAACAACAAACTCACACCAAAGTCTCTCTGAAATTAAATTCACGACAAACCGCCCAAAATCCATAACCTACTAAATTAAACCCATTTACAGTTTCCCGTAAAAAACCTAATGTATTTTTTATTTAATTTACATAACTCCAAATTAATCATAGTGATGTTATGATAAAAAAATCCATTCTAATCGAAAATAAAACTTCGATTACCGCAAAAAACTTACAACTAATCATCCAATCTGAAATAAGAGAAAGCTCCATTCCCATTGAAGATATTGGCTTTTTGGTTCTGGATCATCAAGAGATTTATATTAGTTTACCAGCAATGAATTTGTTGGTCGAGAATAATACTTCGGTTATTATTTGCGCCAAAAATCATCTGCCCAACGGAATGTTCCTCAACCTCAACTGCCATCATATTCAACAAGAAGTATTCAAAAACCAAATTGAAGCTTCGATTCCGCTAAAAAAACAGTTGTGGCAACAAACTATTGTCGAAAAAATAAGCAATCAAGGTATTCTGTTAGCAAAAATCACTCAAAATAAAAATACCTTTGAATTCTTGGCAAGCAAGGTTTTGAGTGGAGACACTACCAATATGGAAGGAGTTGCCGCCCAACAATATTGGAAATCCTTTTTCGAACTTGATTTCAAACGAGAACGATTTGGCGATTATCCTAATAATTTTCTCAATTATGGCTATGCCATTCTCCGAGCTGCAACCGCCAGAGCATTATCTGGAAGCGGATTATTAAACCCTTTGGGCATCCATCATAAAAGCAAATACAATGCTTTTGCTCTCGCCGATGATATTATGGAACCTTTTCGACCATTGGTCGACGAGAAAGTTTTCGAGATTATGCAACACTACGACGAACAGGAATTGAATACCAAAATCAAAGCCGAACTTTTGCAAGTATTGACTAGAACCGTTTATTTCAAAGAGGAGAAAGGCCCTTTGATGGTGGCTTTACAAAAAACAGCCAGTTCCTTGCAACAATGTTTTATGGGAAAAAGAAAAAAGATTAAATACCCCAAATTATGGAACTTAACGCCTACCGAATAATGTGGTTGTTTGTGTTTTTTGATTTGCCCACGGAAACCAAAAAAGACCGTCGGAATGCCTCACAATTTCGGGGCAATTTATTGAAAGATGGATTCTCGATGATGCAATATTCGGTTTATATTCGCCATTGTGCTAGTGGTGAAAGTGCCGATGTACACGAAAAACGAATTAACAAACTCGTGCCACCGCTCGGAAAAGTGAGTGTTATAAGGATTACCGACAAGCAATTTGGGATGATTATCAATTATCTAGGCAAAGCCAAACAAGATGCCGTTGATGCACCAACACAATTGGAATTGTTTTAATTTTTCTCAAAAAAAGTGTCTATAAGCCATTTTTGTGGATTCAAATCAATGTAGTCATTAATGTTATTATAAGGCTTCTCATTTCTTATTATATGATCGTGAAAAGATCGTTGCCAAGCGAATTTTCTAATCCATTTTGATGAATAATTTTAAAAGATATTTGAATTCAGTAAGTCCCTTAAATTTTATTATTTTGAATGTACCTAGGCCATTAATCGAGATGTGGACAAAGCTTCTGCTGACCGTTCCATTCAGACATTGGGAGTGACAAGTTTGAGTGATTCTTGGGGAGCGCAAGCCGTCGGATCAGGCGTTGAAGCGGCTAAAGGTCTTCTAAGTAAAAAGGTAAAGTTAATAAAAGTGGTGGTAAAGGCAGGGTATCAAATGTTGCTTTACGACGAGAAACAAAAGAATTCCAAATAACTCAAAAAATTTAAACGATGAAAAAAATATAGGTATAGGCGCTTAAGAAACTCCTATAGTCACCTATTAAATAGAAGTGTAAACTATTGAAATACAATATATTAGTCATATTTCTTACTGATTTTTATAAATCCTAATTATTACGCTTTTAATCATTATGAATAACTAAGAATAGGGCCTTATTAATTTAAATCATACTGTTTTTCTAAAATACAAAACCCCGTTCCATAGTATGAAACGGGGTTTTAATTACCATTTAGAATTTTGGCAAGATCTTTAACCTGTAATTTTCTTGTTTTGAATGGCTCTGAATTTTAGAAAAACATACACCAAAGCTATTACAGCTAAAACCCAAATATAATTGTCAATTGGCGTAGCTGGAGCATCAGCACCTTCTAATGCAGCATCTCCTGTTCCTCCATTAGTGTCTCCAGGTCCTTGGGCCAAGAGTAAAGTAGTTGAACAAAAGAAAATAGCGACTATATAATATTTTAATAAATTATTTTTCATTTTTGCAATTTTTATAAATTAATGATTTCGTTTAATTAAACACCTACTCGATTTCTAATTCACTACTTTCTTATTCACTACTTTATTATCTTCAGAGGTTACTTTTACAATCAAAGCTTGATGTGTTGCTTTTAAATTGCTAATAATGGTAGTATTTGCTTTTACCTTTTTTTGTTCTGCAATTAATCTTCCTAGCATATCATATACTTTGATATTTTGGATAGCACTAGCACCTGAATTTACAAATAGAGTTCCATTATTTCTATAAACCGTTACGCTGTCATCATTGAATACTGGTGCAATTACTTTCAATGTTTTTTGGTATTTCAAGGTGAATCTAGCATTATCTACTCCAGCTGCTGCTGTAAATGTATAAGAACCTGATTTCAAATTGGTTTCAGTATTAGTTGTCTTATCAACCAAATATACCTCTTGACCTGCTGCAAATAATCCATCTGTATGGTCTATTGCAATAGTATAATCACCTGCTGCATCCGTTTTGAAGTTTAAAGGCACTACATCGGTAGCATCAAAAGCAGGACGACCTTGAATAGTATATTCCTCTCCATTAATGTTTGATGTCAAAGCAATTGAACTGTCATTGATATATTTTCCATCATATCCATTATCAACTCCTACTGTTGCACCATCTATATAACCTATTAAAGCTTGACTGAAAACTCCAGAAGCATTTGTCAAATTCAACCAAATACGATCTTGTTGAACTGCTTTTTTAGTTTTTAAGAACTGGATACTTGTTGGTGTTGCTTCACGCATTGCATTGGTAAATTTCAATTCTGTAGAAGTGGCATTTACTATAAATCCCTGCCCAACTTGAATATGACCCTTAGGAGTTATACCTCCATTACCTGAATCCGAAGTGACTACCGCTCCAACTAAATTATAAGAAGCATAAGCTGTACCACTAGCTCCATTGGTTTTTCTCCAGAAATACAAAGTACCATCTGTACTATTACCATTTATAAAATCATTTGCGTTAACAACAGAAGGATATGGATTCCCTATTGCATTATAGGTTCCACTTGCAACAGTAAGAGTTACATCACCATTATTGGGAACACCGGTAAACAATCCTGGATAAGACAGCGTAGCTGTTCCTGCATCATAACCAGCAGTTGGATCTGTGTTAGGCATACGGATTAAATAACCTGACCCTATAGAAAATGAAGTTACAGAAGGATTAACAACTGTGTTATACAAGTCTGTAGCTGAATCATAAGTATAAAAACGACTAGATGGTGGAGATGCAATTACCGAAGTCAAAGGAGAGAAAGCTAATAAATTTTGCCCAGCAACAGGAGATGACCACATAGTATAATCTAAACGGTAAAGTGGATTGCTATTGCGATTTACTTTAATAGCTCCCGAATTAACTGAATTTTTATTGGTTTGAACTAGATTGGAATTGTTGCTTAAAGTAAAACTACTTCCAGTTTCTACTATCAAAGGAGCATTTAAAGTAACGTTATAACCAGATGGTATTGTGACATTTGCATTAGTATTAACCGTTAATGAACAAGCATTTATATTTGCTGCTTCACTATAATCAAAAGCAATAATCGCTGCATATGTACCCGTTGTTGGTATACCATTACTCCAACTTCCCCCTGAGGCAGAAGTCCAAGTTGTGGTTGAATCACAATCACAATAGGAATATTTGGCGGTTGCATCTTTAGCATAATAGTAGGGTTGCGATGGATAATTTTGTTCCGCTATAGTTGTAGTGGCAGTATTTGCAGTCGCAACATCATCCACAAGAATACACGAAAGAGAAGGATTATTTGTACATTCAAAATACTGTAAATTCGACAAGCCACGAACATCTAAGCTTGTTAATTGGTTGCCGCTGCAATATAAATCAGTCAAATTTGTTAATGTACTTACATCTATAGAAGTAAAAAGATTGTCATCACAATCCAAATAAGCCAAGTTAGGATGTGCCTTCAAGTCGGAAGCATTGACTAATTGATTACCCAACATTGATAAGTTTCTTAAAGTTGGTAATGCAGAAACATCTAATGAAGTAAGCAAATTACTTTCACAAGTTAGCTCATATAAACTGGTAAAACCTTCGATTCCAGTAAGGTCAGCAATATTATAATTACTAACATCTAAATAAGTAACTCCACTAATATTACTTGTAAACACTTGTCCATCAAGACTACAGTCAAGTCCTAAATCAATTAACGCCTGTTCAAAATTAGCATCAGGAATTGATGTTGTTCCAGCTGCAGAAACTGTATAGCCATAATTTGAACCTCCGTTACTATTTAAATTGATGGTATAAAAATCAGCATTAGAACCGTCAAGAGCTACGCCTGTATCACCTGAAGTAAATACATAATAAGAAACATTAGCTCCAGCACTATTGACTAAAGATGGAATTGCCGCAGTATAGGTTGTACCTGAACCTGTCATTGCAACAACTGTTGAACTTGACCAAGCATCGTTTGTATATCTCAAATAAACTGCCTGTCCAGTTGACAAAGCAGCATCTAAAGTTGCTGTTACGGTGGTTTCAGAACATAGTGGTACGTTAGTAGCCAATGGTGATTGCACTACAGTAGATACATTACTAATGGCACCTTGAATTCTAAAATACAATAAATCCATAGAAGCATCTCCATTAGGAGTTTTAATCACATAATTATCTGTCATATTAGGGAAATTAATAACAAAAGCCCCTGAACCACAAACAGACATTCCATAAACCACTCCAGGACTATTCCAAGGAGTATCAACACAGCCAGAAGGACCAAATTGACTGTAATCCCCTGACCAATTCCTTACTAATCTAAAATATTGATCTCCTGTCGAGTTAGGAGTTGCTGTATATATTCTTGAACTTCCAGCTCCAGCCGAAAAACTGTTTGTTGTTGACCAATCTAGGGCACCAAAAGCAGTACCAATAATACCATTTTGACCAAAAGAAGCAGCAAAAAAAAGCAGCAATAAGGGGATGAAATAATTTCTTTTTACAATTTGAGTACTGTTTTTCATAAGCTACATTTTAAATTTTAGAAGAATAAAGTAAGTGATTTGATCGTGTACTAAATAAAAGAAGTAAAACTTTTATTACTACATTTTGTAAAAATACTAATTCCTTCGAATAATACTAATTTATATTCTAGTATTTTTTGGGTCAAATTAGAGTTTTTGAATGAATGTCCTATAAGTAATCCCTTTCATTTTAACCAAATAAAGTAATTGTTATCCTAGCCATAAAAAACTCCCACAAAAAGGGGAGTTTTATAATTTATAAAAGAATAATTTATTAGGCAGTAGCTCTTTCAAAGTTAACTGCTTTTTTCAAAAAAGCTTTTATTAGCAAGCGATTAGGAGCTAATCCAGAAGAAATAAATTGTCTTCTTGTGTTTTCTCCTGCTGGTGCAATCTTTACATTAGGATCTTGTTTAGAACCCATAAACCAAAGAACAAAATTCATATTAGAAGACGTAGTTGTAGCTTCTTCTTTACCAATGTTGTTATCAGCAGTGTTATTTTCGATTGTGTTATTTAAAACAGAATTATCATTTATAGTAGTTTGACCAAAAACAGTAACGTTTGAAATTAAAACAAAAAACAAAATCATAAAAATAATGTTGATTGTATTGTTACCTTCTTTTTTAGAAAAATTATTCATCGTTGTTTTTTTACAAGTGATTGGGGTTATATCTCTTATCTGAGGTCAAAACTAGACCAAACCTATTCTACTAAAAAATATTTTCGATAAAGCACCCCAAAACTCGTTAAAACACAAAAAAAGACACTTTGAAAATCTAATAAAAGGAGATGTCCTCCAAAAAATCAAAAGAATGTAAAAAAGAAAAGGCTCCATTTCTGGAGCCTTTTATACAATTATGCTTGTCCCGGAGGGCCAAAATTAAGCGGTATTGCAGGTTGTTCTACATCTTTAATTTCGCCGTGAGCGACTTCAAAACGGTGTATATTTTCTCCAATGGCTTTCAACAATCTTTTGGCGTGTTGAGGCGTCAAAACAATTCTTGATTTCACTTTGGCTTTAGGAATACCTGGCATAATACTTACAAAATCCAATACAAACTCGGAAGAAGAATGATTGATTATGGCCAAATTGGAATAAATTCCTTCGGCTGTTTTTTCATCCAACTCAATATTAATCTGTTCTTGTTGTTTGCTCATATTTTAAAAGATTTAAAAATTAAAAGATTTAAAAATTAAAAGACTATCGAGGCAATCTTCAAATTTCTAAATCTTTAAATAAATTAATAAATATATTCCTCTTTGTTTGCCATCATTTCATTGTAATCTTCGTTAGAACCTACAATGGTATTGTCATATTCTCTCATACCAGTTCCAGCAGGAATTCTATGACCTACGATTACATTTTCTTTCAATCCTTCTAAGTAATCAACTTTACCTGCAACAGCAGCTTCGTTTAATACTTTAGTGGTTTCTTGGAATGACGCCGCAGAGATGAACGATTTCGTTTGAAGCGATGCTCTTGTGATACCTTGTAAAACAGGAGTTGCTGTTGCAGTGATAACATCACGAGCCACAACTAGATTTTGATCATTACGTTTTAGTAACGAATTTTCATCACGCAATTCACGAGGAGAAATAATCTGTCCTGGTTTTAATGCACTTGAATCACCAGCATCTTCAACCACTTTCATTCCGTATAATTTATCGTTTTCAACGATGAAATCTTTAGTATGAATCAATTGTTCTTCTAAGAATAAAGTATCTCCAGGATCCTGAACTCTTACTTTACGCATCATTTGACGTATTACTACTTCAAAGTGTTTGTCGTTTATTTTTACCCCTTGTAAACGGTACACTTCTTGAATTTCGTTTACCAAGTACTGTTGAACAGCAGCTGGACCTTGAATTCTCAAAATATCTTCCGGAGTAATTGCACCATCAGACAATGGAATACCCGCTCTTACAAAGTCATTTTCTTGTACTAGAATTTGGCTAGATAGTTTCACCAAATATTTCTTAACCTCACCAAATTTAGATTCGATGACAATCTCACGGTTACCTCTTTTGATTTTTCCAAAAGAAACAACACCGTCAATTTCTGAAACAACTGCTGGGTTCGAAGGGTTACGAGCTTCAAGCAACTCGGTAATTCTTGGTAAACCTCCCGTGATATCTCCTGATTTAGAAGAACGACGTGGAATTTTAACCAATACTTTACCTGCTTTAATTTTTTCGCCATTCTCTACCATCAAGTGAGCTCCAACTGGTAAGTTGTACGAACGAATCAATTCACCATCTTTACCGTAAACCAATAAAGTTGGGATTAATTTTTTAGATCTAGCTTCTGAAATTACTTTTTCTTGGAATCCAGTTTGCTCATCAATTTCAACCATAAATGATTGACCTTGCTCTAAATCTTCGTAAGCAATTTTACCTGTAAATTCCGAAACAATAACTCCATTATAAGGATCCCATTTACAAATTGTAGTTCCTTTAGTTACAGATGCGCCATCTTTAACAAAGATACTTGAACCGTAAGGAATGTTGTTTGTACTTAATAGTATTCCTGTTTTTTCGTCAACTAATTTCAACTCTGTAGAACGAGAAACTACAATATCAACTGCATTTCCTTCGTTATCTTCGCCTTTAACAGTTTTTAAATCTTCGATTTCGATTTTACCTCCAAATCGCGTTACAATACTTGATTCTTCAGAAATTCCACCCGCAACCCCACCTACGTGGAAGGTACGTAATGTTAACTGTGTTCCAGGTTCTCCAATAGATTGAGCGGCAATTACACCCACTGCTTCTCCTTTTTGGGTCATTTTTCCTGTAGCTAAGTTTCTACCGTAACATTTAGCACAAATACCTTTTGTAGCCTCACAAGTCAATGGAGAACGAACCTCTAATTTTTCAATTGGAGAAGCCTCAATTAGTTTTGTATAGAATTCAGTAATTTGTTCTCCTGCTCCAATGATAAGTTCATTAGTCAAAGGATTGATTACATCTTGCAATGCAACACGTCCTAAAATTCTTTCGCCTAAAGTTTCCACAATTTCCTCGTTCTTTTTCAATGCTGAAACTTCAACACCTCTCAAAGTACCACAGTCAACCGTATTCACAATTACATCTTGAGAAACGTCGTGCAATCTTCTTGTTAAGTAACCTGCATCAGCCGTTTTCAAAGCCGTATCCGCAAGACCTTTACGAGCACCGTGAGTAGAAATAAAGTACTCAAGGATAGAAAGACCTTCCTTAAAGTTAGAAAGAATTGGGTTTTCAATAATTTCACCACCACCAGCAGTAGATTTTTTAGGTTTAGCCATCAAACCACGCATACCAGTTAACTGACGAATTTGTTCTTTAGAACCCCTCGCTCCAGAATCAAGCATCATATACACAGAGTTGAAACCTTGTTGGTCTTCTCTAATGTTTTTCATTGCTGTTTCTGTAAGCTGTGCATTTGTTGAAGTCCACACGTCAATAACTTGGTTGTAACGTTCGTTATTGGTAATAAGACCCATATTATAGTTAGCAGAAATACCTTCAACTTGTTCTCTGGCATCTGCAATTAATTTTGGTTTTTCATCTGGGATTCTAATATCTCCCAATGAGAATGACAATCCCCCTTTGAAGGCAAATTTGTATCCCATATTTTTCATATCATCCAAGAAGGCAGCAGTTGTAGGAACATTAGTCACGCTCAAAACGTGTCCGATAATGTCTCTCAAGTTTTTCTTAGTCAATACATCATTGATATAACCAGCAGCTTCTGGAACTACTTCGTTAAACAATACACGACCTGCTGTTGTTTGGATAATTTTATAAACTAATTCGCCTTCTTCGTTAAAATCTTTGGCACGAATTTTCACTCGAGCATTCAATTCTAAACGACCTTCATTTAATGCAATATTAGTTTCCTCAGCAGAATAGAACGTTAAGCCTTCGCCTAAAATTTTATGTTCTGGAGTTGACAAACGCTCTTTGGTCATATAATAAAGACCCAAAACCATGTCTTGAGAAGGTACTGTGATAGGCGCACCATTTGCAGGATTCAAGATATTGTGAGAAGCCAACATTAATAATTGTGCTTCCAAAATAGCTTCTGGTCCTAACGGCAAGTGAACTGCCATTTGATCCCCATCAAAATCCGCATTAAATGCAGTACAAACTAAAGGGTGTAATTGGATTGCTTTTCCTTCAATTAATTTTGGTTGGAATGCTTGAATACCTAATCTGTGCAAAGTAGGAGCACGATTCAGTAAAATTGGGTGACCTTTGATTACATTTTCAAGGATATCCCAAACCACTGGCTCTTTTTTGTCAATTATTTTCTTAGCTGATTTAACCGTTTTTACAATTCCTCTTTCTATCAATTTACGGATAACAAAAGGTTTGTATAATTCGGCTGCCATATCTTTTGGGATACCACATTCGAACAATTTCAATTCAGGACCAACAACAATTACCGAACGAGCAGAATAATCCACACGTTTCCCAAGTAAGTTTTGACGGAAACGACCTTGTTTTCCT
>NZ_JAQTPQ010000344.1:0-1526 GCF_028712645.1 Flavobacterium sp.
CTGCAATTTTTTCGACACAAGTAATTCCTTCTGCTGAAGCTACGTGAGCCAAAGCTGGTCCTGGAACAACATCGCCAATGGCATAATAACCTGGAATGTTTGTTTGGTAAAAATCGTTTACTAAAATTTTATCTCTGTCAGTAGCGATTCCCACTTCTTCTAGTCCAATATTTTCTAGATTTGTTTTGATTCCAACAGCTGAAAGTAAGATATCTGCTTCAAGGATTTCTTCTCCTTTTGTTGTTTTTACGAATGCTTTCACACCAGAACCTGAAATATCAATTCTTTCAACAGAAGAATTAGTCATGATTTTAACGCCCGATTTTTTCATTGAACGCTCCATTTGTTTCGAAATATCTTCGTCTTCCAATGGAACAATATTGGGTAAAAATTCAACAATGGTAACATCGGTTCCCATTGAATTATAAAAATGGGCAAACTCCATTCCGATAGCTCCTGAACCAACAACAATCATTGATTTTGGTTGAGATGGCAAGGTCATCGCTTGGCGATAGCCAATTACTTTTACGCCGTCTTGTGGTAAGTTTGGTAATTCTCTTGAACGAGCTCCCGTTGCGATAATGATGTGATTTGCTTCATATTCTGTAACTTTTCCGTCAGCGGAAGTTACGTCTAGTTTTTTACCAGGTTTTAGTTTCCCAAAACCATCAATAACGTCGATTTTGTTTTTTTTCATCAGGAATTGAACTCCTTTACTCATTCCGTCAGCTACACTACGACTACGATTTACAACAGCTGTAAAATCTTTATCAAATTCAGAAACAGTCAGCCCATATTCAGAAGCATGTTTTAGGTAATCAAAAACTTGAGCTGATTTAAGTAATGCTTTTGTTGGGATACAACCCCAATTTAAACAAACTCCTCCTAAGTTTTCTTTTTCGATTACGGCAACTTTAAAGCCTAATTGTGAAGCTCTAATGGCAGTAACATAACCACCTGGACCACTTCCTAAAACTATGATATCGTATTTCATTTTTTTTCTTATTATTTAAATTATGGTAAAAATGCAGTCGCAAAAGTTCGTGTCATATTGTTGTATTTTCTATAATTAATTTGAGTTGGCAAAATTAAGTCTTTTATTTGATTAAAGAAAAAAGTTTACTACTTAAAGTTTTTAAAAGTATTCTGCTGATAAATGTATTGTTACTCTTCAGTAATAAACTGCGAATCATATAAGCCTTTGTAATGACCACCTTCTTTGTTTAGTAATTCTTGATGTGTTCCTTGTTCTACTATTAAACCTTTGTCCATTACTACAATTTTATCTGCTTTGACAATAGTTGCTAGCCTATGTGCAATAATAATTGAGGTTCTTCCTTTGGTAATAGTTTCTGTGGCGCGTTGAATTAATTCTTCTGAATAAGTGTCTATTGAGGATGTAGCTTCGTCAAGAATTAAGATACTTGGATTACTCACAAAAGCACGAAGGAAAGCAATCAATTGGCGTTGACCTGACGATAACATTATACCGCGTTCTTTGACGTCGAAATCGTAATTATCTGGTA
>NZ_JAQTPQ010000344.1:1536-3021 GCF_028712645.1 Flavobacterium sp.
ACTCATAATAAATTTATGAACACCAATTTTTTTGGCTGCGGCCAAAACTTGTTCCCGAGAAATACTAGGATTATTAAGTGTAATATTGTTGTAAATAGTATCGGCAAAAAGGAAAACATCTTGTAATACTACTGCAATTTGTCTGCGCAATGAAGATAAAGTATAGTCTTCAATATTTTGATTGTCAATGCAAATTATTCCGCTATTGATTTCATAAAATCGGTTTAATAAATTGATAATAGTTGATTTTCCTGCGCCTGTCGAACCAACAATGGCGATGGTTTTACCAGCTGAAACTTCTAAATTGATTCCTTTTATTACATCTTCTCCTGAAATGTAGCCAAAATGAACGTTCTTGAATTCGATGTTTCCTTTAAAAATTGGAGCTTCAATTTTTCCAGTATCTTGAATTTGATCTTTGGTATCGAGAATATCAAAAACACGATTAGCAGCTATCATTCCGAGTTGCATCTCGTTGAATTTATCTGCAATTTGACGCAATGGATTGAAAAGCATCCCAATGAACATTGTATAGGAAAATAAATCGCCGAAAGTGGTAAAATGGTCACCGTTCAAAATCTTGATTCCTCCGTAAAGCACTATAAATCCTAAAGTTAATGAGGAAATAATATCGGCAATTGGGAAAAAAATCGAGTTGTATAATATGGTTTTTATCCAAGCTTTTTTGTGTTTGTCATTGATGGTTTTGAATTTTTCGAACTCAATATCTTCTCGATTAAATAATTGGACAATTTTCATTCCAGTTACTCTTTCCTGAACGAATGAATTCAAATTAGCAATTTGGGTTCTCACTTCTTCAAAAGCTACTTGCATTTTTTTTTGAAATATTCTAGTGAAAAAAACTAGAATTGGCATGGCAATTATTACTATCCAAGTGAGTTTCCAGTTCATATAAAACATAAAAATTAGCACGACTAACATTTTCATTAAATCACTGATTATCATGAATAATCCTTGACTAAAAATACGTGCAATGGCTTCAATATCTGAAACAGAACGTGTTACGAGTTGACCCACTGGTACATTGTCGAAATATTTCATTTTGAAACTTAAAATATGTCGAAACATTGTGGTTCGAATGTCTTTTACAATATCTTGACCAAGCCAGTTTGCCCAAAAAACGAAGAAAAACTGAGAAAAAACTTCTAATAAAAGTACAAAAGCCATTAAAGATACATACAAAAGTAATCCGTATTTATCTTGAGTTTTGATATAACCATCAACCGTTTGCTTCAATAAATAGGGACGTAGTGCTGCGAAAATTGATAATGAAATAGCGAAAATAATCACACCATTAAATCTCAATTGATACGGTTTTGTATATTTTAATATTCGTTTGAATAATCGAGTGTCGAATGCTTTTGCTTTCATTTTTTTATATTACGAGATAAGAAGCAATATCATAATGTATTGCAAAAAAGCTCATTTATTTAATCTAATTTTTCTATAATAAATCGTAATCAA
>NZ_JAQTPQ010000345.1 GCF_028712645.1 Flavobacterium sp.
GGATTATTTTGGGTTGATGGTAGCACTTGTATTTTAGCCATTTTAATATTTGCTTTTTTAGTAAAAGAGAAGAAAAAAATACCTGAAATTAATCAAATAGCAAGCGAAGCTGTAGTTGTAAAATCGATATTCAAAGACAAACCGTTTTGGGTTTTCTTGTTTATCAGTTTTACAACAGCAATGTTATTTTTCCAAATTTTCACCACTTTACCACTGTTTCATCACGAGCATTATGGCTTGACCGAATTTCAAACGGGATTATTAATTTCATTAAACGGAATTTTAATCTTTATGTTCGAAATGCCATTAGTAAGCTACTTAGAAAGAAAACAAATCAACCGCATAAAAATCGTGTTCTGGGGTGCCTTACTTATGGCAATTAGTTTTTATGTTTTATTACTGAATTCTTGGGCAGGAATTTTAGTCATTGGAATCATAATAGTAACTTTTGGAGAGATATTTTCATTCCCTTTTTCGAATGCATTTGCAATGGGAAGAGCACCAAAAGGTCAGGAAGGACGCTATATGGCTTTGTACACAATGAGTTTTAGCCTTGCCCACATTGTTAGTTCAAAACTAGGTCTCGAAGTTATAGGATATTATGGTTATAGTGTAAACTGGTTTATGATGGGAAGTTTCGGGATTGTGGCGATGCTATTTTGCGTTTGGTTACAGCGATTGTTGAAAGCGGAAAATAGTCTAAAATAATTTTTTTATTAATTTTACAATTAAAAAAGGACTTATGTTTAAAATTTTAGCCAAAATAAACAAGCTAATACTTCCCAGTTTTACTAAAAATGGAGTAGATATTACCAAAGCTAAGAAATGGCAAATGGCAATTATTGGTTACAGATATTATGTAACTACAAGAGCATTAGATTCTTAATTTTAGATTGCAGATTGCAGATTTTAGATTTGAAAAAAATCAATATAATTTCATATTTTGGTTTGCACAATTGTAAAAATTACCTATATTTGCACCCACAAAATAGGCCTTGTGGCGCAACTGAATAGCGCACTTGATTACGGCTCAAGAGGTTACTGGTTTGAATCCAGTCAAGGTCACTAAATAATGAAAAGGGTACACGAATGTGTATCCTTTTTTTATTTAAATTAAAGTCAATCTAACTTTTTTATAAAAAATGACAGACTATTTCCTTGATATTGAATACAACAACATCATTTATGGTGAACAAGAAGTCAATTTAAAGGAATTTGAATGTTGCACTTTCAACAATTGTGATTTCTCACATTGCAATTTTATTGGAGTAATTTTCATTGATTGCAACTTTAACGATTGTATTTTTAGTGGATCCAAAATAAACCATACCGCTTTTAGAACTGTAAATTTCAATCGTTGCAAAATAGATGAAGTGAATTTTGCTATGTGTGACAAACTAATTTTTGAAATCCATTTCAAGGAATGTATTCTGGATTTCTCCAAATTTTACACCTTGAAAATTAAAGGAACAACGTTTATAGATTGTAGCATTATTGCCGTAGATTTTATGAGTGCTAATTTGACCGAAGTTATTTTCGATAATTGTGATTTGTATCGTTCCGAATTTGCTAAAGCAATCGCTAATAAAGCTGATTTTAAAACAAGCTACAACTACACTATTGACCCAACAAAAACCAAAATCAAGAAAGCTATATTTTCGCTTGATGGACTAAAAGGATTGCTTTATAAACACGACATCATCGTGAAATAAATTACAGCTTTAGCTCCATTTTGTAATCTTCCATTAGATAACCGTTGCCAATTTCTAAATCTTCTTCGGCGACAACTTCAAAACCCATTTTTTTATAAAATGTATAAGTTTTGTTGAATTTATTCACATTTAATGAAATAACTTCAGATTGATTTTCTTTGGCAAAAGCCACAACGCTATCTATTAATAATTTTCCCATTCCCTTGCCTTGGGATTCTGGAAGAAGATATAATTTATGTAATCTAGTAGCGTTTTTATCCGAATAATTATGCTCATAGGAAGCGAAACCAAGAGAAATATTGTTTTCATTTACCAATATAAAATGATGTCCTTTATTTGTTAGATTATTTATCAAAGTTGCATCAGAATACATTTTTTCCAACATATAATCTAATTGTGCTTTCGATAGAATTTCACCATAAGTAATTGGCCAAGTTTTATGGGCAATTTCTTGAATTAACGGAATATCTTTAACGGTTGCCTGAGAAATTGTAATCATAAATTATTTAGTATAAACCGTGTTTTCTTGTTCAGAAACTCTAATAAAAGTGGTTCTTTTAGTTAATTCTTTTAATCTTGATGCACCAACATAAGTACAAGCACTGCGTAAACCACCAAGAATATCCTTTAAAGTATCACTAACTGTTCCTTTGTAGGGAACTTGCACCGTTTTACCTTCACTTGCCCTATATTCTGCAACTCCACCTACATGTTTATCCATTGCAGTTTTAGAACTCATACCATAAAACTGTTTATATTTTTCACCATTGATTTCAATTAGTTCACCACCACTTTCGGTATGACCCGCAAGCATTCCGCCAAGCATCACAAAATCAGCTCCAGCACCAAAAGCTTTTGCAACATCACCTGGAGTTTTACAACCACCATCACTAATGATATGTCCTCCAAGTCCGTGAGCAGCATCGGCACATTCAATAATAGCCGAAAGTTGAGGATAACCTACTCCTGTTTTTATTCTGGTAGTACATACAGAACCGGGGCCAATTCCTACTTTTATAATATCGGCTCCAGCCAACAATAATTCTTCGACCATTTCGCCTGTAACGACATTTCCGGCAATAATTACTTTGTCTGGATATTGCTCTCGTATTTGGTGTACAAAATTCACAAAATGTTCAGAATAGCCATTTGCAACATCGATACAAATGAACTTTAATAACGGATTGGATTTGAAAATTTCAGCAATTTTTATGGAATCATTCTTTCCAGTCCCAGTACTAATTGCAATATAATTATATAATTCAGGAGAAATATTAGCTAAGAAATCATTCCATTCTTGCACG
>NZ_JAQTPQ010000346.1 GCF_028712645.1 Flavobacterium sp.
AAAGAAATAACTTTCCAGCTTTCTTTAATTACAGGAAAATTTGAGGGCGAATAAATACTAAAACTTTTTTCTTCAACAGATTGTTGGTTGTTAGCGTTAATTTTTCTCAACTCTCGCAATGATTCTTGAGCGATTCCTTTTTCATTTTTACACCAAATCAATTTGGTAGGGTCTTGAGTATTTGATTTTTTACCTATAAAAAAACTGACATCGGTAAGTGCATCTTCAAAAACAAAATTGCCAAGTTTCGCAACTGTTTTTATATGTATCTGTTCTTTAATCTCATTTCTCATTTTTGAATAGGAATCAAAAGTGAAAATAGACGAAGGTAATACGCAACCAATAACACCATCATTTCCTAATGATTGTATTGCTTTATAGAAAAAAGCACTTGCTTGGTTGGGTTTTCCATTTCTAGAATTTGAACCTAATGTTTCTAAAATAGCATCTCTGCTGTCTTTACTTTTCAAAAGTTCCCAAGAGACAAAAGGAGGGTTCATCAATATTAAATCGTAATCATTTGCCCACTGTTGAGTTAATGAATCTTCAACTCGTTTTATTTCAAATTCTAAATCGGTATTGTTCCATTGCGTTCTTTTTTCGTATTGGAGTAAAAAGTTTGAAGTATTTACAGCGCTTTCAGAACTATCCCAGCCTATTACTTTTACTTTTCCCTTATAGCCAAAATTCTTTAATTGTTTAAGCGCTTCTATTAAAAATTCAGACGAACCGCACGAAGGATCAAATATTATTAAATTTGTTTTTTTTAAGTCTATTTCTTTTAAACTGTTTTCAACAATTGTTCGAGCTAAATATTGTGGTGTGTAGTGAATGCTTGAATACGCATCATTCCTTGTTGCTAATTTATTTGACGCTCCAAATAATTCTAATTGTGGATTAAAATAAATAACTTCACGATGAGCTTCTTGAAATAGTGCTCCAGCGGAATGTCGTAGAATTAAATCAAGATTAGGGTGTATAGATTTAACACCTTGTTTTATTAAATCTACAAAATAATCAAATTGATAAGGCAAATCAATTTTTTGAATCCCCCATTTTGTATAATCAATTTTTGTATAATCTTCTTCAATGCTAATTAATAATTGAAATAAAATATTTAAAGCAACTGATGGATTTTCACTTTCTCTTGATATATTTCGTAATTGTCTAAAAATATCCAAAACAAAAGGAACAACATCACTTTGTGTTTTATATGATTTAGAAATTAAATAATTGTAAAATTCACTTGAATTTGTTTCTATTTTATTTAATGGAATTTCTTCTGATTTGTTTCTATCAAGCCAATTTAAAATTTTTAAATTTTCATTTTCTATTACAATAAAATTTTTAGTATTAGAAGACCAAGCGATGTTAAAAAGAGTATTTATATCTGCTCCATTTGACTTTGTTTGCAAACAAAAGTCACCACTTCCTCCATTAAGCATAAGGTATTTATTATCCTGAATAATAGGATTTAAAAGAATTGGCAATAAACCAAAATTCTTTTTCCAATTAGTAATGTCTGAAAGATTATTCATATTGCGAAAGTAGAAAAAAAATAGCAATAAATTTCAAATGAAAAACTAAAACGTCTTAATTTATCAGATTTTTAGCCCCGATAGCAGTGGAAATCCTCCCGATTTTTCTTCGGGAGATTGCAACGAATAGCGGGATTAGCTTCTTAAAAAAATTATTTCATTATGATTCAAAAGATTACGGCATTAAACAATTCACAAATATTCCTAATGCTTTTTAAATTATAAAGTTATTACGTAAATTTGCAAAAAATTTTACAATTACAAATATACTATAAATGAGTACAACGACTACGCCTTATGTGGCTTTCAAAGTAAAAGACATTTCTCTAGCGGCTTGGGGAAGAAAAGAAATTGAATTGGCCGAGGCTGAAATGCCAGGTTTGATGGCGCTTCGTGCTGAATATAAAGACGAACAACCGCTTGCTGGTGCTCGTATTGCAGGATGTTTACATATGACGATTCAAACTGCGGTTTTGATCGAAACATTAATTGCTCTTGGTGCTGAAGTGACTTGGAGTTCTTGCAATATTTTCTCAACCCAAGATCAGGCTGCTGCTGCAATTGCTGCTGCTGGAATATCAGTTTATGCTTGGAAAGGTTTGAACGAAGAAGATTTCGACTGGTGTATTGAACAAACTTTATTCTTTGGAGAAGACAGAAAACCATTGAATATGATTCTTGATGATGGTGGCGATTTGACCAATATGGTTATTGATCGTTACCCAGAATTGGTTGCTGGAATCAAAGGTTTGTCTGAAGAAACTACGACTGGTGTTCACCGTTTGTACGAAAGAGTGAAAAACGGAACTTTGCCAATGCCTGCAATTAACGTGAATGACTCGGTTACTAAATCGAAATTTGACAATAAATACGGTTGTAAAGAATCTGCAGTTGATGCGATTCGTCGTGCTACCGATATTATGTTGGCTGGAAAAAGAGTAGTCGTTTGTGGTTATGGTGATGTTGGAAAAGGAACTGCTGCTTCTTTTAGAGGTGCTGGTTCTATTGTAACAGTAACCGAAATTGACCCAATTTGTGCTTTACAAGCTGCAATGGACGGTTATGAAGTGAAGAAATTAAACACTGTTGTTGGAAATGCTGATATCATCATCACGACAACTGGAAATAAAGATATCGTTCTTGGAAGTCATTTCGAACAAATGAAAGACAAAACTATCGTTTGTAACATCGGACACTTTGATAACGAAATTGATATGGCTTGGTTGAACAAAAACCACGGAGCATCTAAAATCGAAATCAAACCACAAGTTGACAAGTATACAATCGCTGGAAAAGACATTATCATCTTGGCAGAAGGTCGTTTGGTAAACCTTGGTTGTGCTACAGGTCACCCAAGTTTTGTAATGAGTAACTCATTTACAAACCAAACTCTAGCTCAAATCGAATTGTGGAAAAACAGCGCAGCTTACAACAATGACGTGTATATGTTACCTAAACATTTAGATGAAAAAGT
>NZ_JAQTPQ010000101.1 GCF_028712645.1 Flavobacterium sp.
ATCAATCAAAAATATGCAGGATACTTTCTAATTGCCGATGAAATTAAAGAAGATGCAAAAGAAGCCATCGAAAGTTTGCACAAAATAAACATCAAGACAGTAATGCTTTCAGGCGATAAACAAGCCGTTGTAGATGCAGTGGCAAAAGAATTAAACATTGACAAGGCTTATGGCGATTTATTACCGGAAAACAAGGTGGAAAAAGTAGAGGAATTGAAATTAAAAAACCTAAAAATTGCATTCGTTGGCGATGGTGTAAACGATGCGCCAGTAGTTGCCCTAGCTGATGCAGGAATTGCAATGGGTGGTTTAGGAAGTGATGCAACAATTGAAACAGCCGACATCGTAATTCAAAACGACCAACCTTATAAAATATATACAGCCATAAATATTGGTAGAAAAACAAAACAGATCGTCTGGCAAAATATTAGCTTGGCATTTACCGTAAAAGCAATTGTTTTGGTACTCGGTGCAGGAGGATTAGCCACAATGTGGGAAGCCGTTTTTGCCGATGTGGGTGTGGCATTGTTGGCAATTTTAAATGCGGTTAGAATACAACAAACGAAGTTTTAAAGTTAATTATATATTTTAGAAAAGACGTTTGTTTTAAAAGGCAGATGTCTTTTTTTTTTCTTAATCATTATCTCATTCAGCTGCACAAAACTTTCATTTAGTCCAAGTATTCCTAAACTCAAGTCTTTGTTTGCTTCATTTCACTAATTACATTTATCATAACGAGAACATTCTTTTTCGTTCACTGGTGAAAGAACGTTTTACATTTCAGTTGCCACTCCTTTGCCAACGCTCCAAAAAAAATTACTGTCACGGTTTTTGAGACAAAAACACGTACACTGCGTGACTCGCGCCAGTAATTTTTTTCCCCAAGCTGTGTTACATAATTGAGTATTATAGTTCATTACAAAGCTTTTATATTGGTTTTTGGTTTTTGCAATGAAGCTATAATATCATTTATGTAAAACAGCCCCTCGGCCAACGCGCTAGCCAGTGGCTCTAGGACAGCTTTTTTTATTGCTTCCTCGCACCGGCCTGCAATAAAAAAAGCCGCCCTTCGCCACTGTCATTAACAACGTTCGCCATTTCATAAGAACTTTTACTGAACTACCTAGTTTCAAGGACGTTCACGGTCACTGTTTTTAGCAACTTGATGTTTAAAGCGGTGAGTATTTGCATTGTTTTTGTGCGTGTTGCAAATTGCTTATCAACTCTATTTCTAACATTCACGACATAGGAATAAGCAATTTACAACACCCACAAAATCAAGAGAAGCCAGCAAGAGTGTGGTTTTTTATTTGCCAGAAAACAAGCAGTAATTGCTTCAGCGGAAAAGCCGATGCCATACCGTTCCTAAATATAACTCTGACCAGCCCGAAGCATCTTTTTTCTTTCAAGTCTATGGCACCAGCTTTTCCACTAAAGCAATCAGAAACACCCCAGTAAGCAAATAAAAAACCACACACTTGCTTTGAGCTGCTGCCGACGCACTACGTATTATTTTTTCATTGTTTTTGTAAGTATTGAAAATCACTTGAAAACCTGTACCATAAAATTAAAAACCTCCGTAAAGTGATTTTCAATACCCACAAAATCAAGTCCAAGAAAGAGTGTGGATTTTTAAAACAGAAAAATAATTGGAATGGATTTGATATTTCTTTTTTCTGTTTTAAAAATCCACACCCTTTCCGAAGACGCCCTTCTATCTCATTAACGTTTTCAATCTGTCTTAAATAGAAACACCTCGGTCAAAAAGAAAATAAAAAAATAAATAAAAGAAAGTAAAGGTAAGCTCCAGTTTCAAGAAAAGAAAGTTCAAGCCTACGGTTTTCAATAAAATCTCCACCCTACGTTTTCGTTTCGCTACAACATTTGATTAAACTCAAAAACCCACTTCCGAACAACTTTATCGTAAAAAGCCGGGTAGTATTTTCTTGAAAAAACTTGCTTTTCTTGAAACCTCCACTTGTGAGATGACTTTCTTTTTTTTCTTTTTTTTTCTTTTAAAAATTTTAAGTGTGGCGAGTTCAACGAGGCACATCCCTTAAATCCGAAGCTATGACCAATTTTATCATCAAAACCCACCGAAAAGACACTCTTTACAACAAACCCCATTTATTCGTCCTTAACAGGGGTATGAACAGCGGGAAGCCCCAAAAAGAGCAGTTCACAAATAGTTTTGTCATCATTTTTGAGAAAGAAGAAGATTGCGAAAACCTATTTTTTGTGGCGTATAGTTTATGGCAAACAAAATTCTGGCACCAGTTTTTAATTGGTTCAGTAATTCCTTTTTTACGCCTTCTAGACTTCAAAAAAGAATTCAATCCACAGGCCAGTTTGATGATGGTGGAACACGAGCAGCATCTAAAAAATGTGGCAGCACTCAAACTTCTGGAGAAAAAAGAAAAGCAATATAAAGAGGATATGATGCTCATAAATGACATCCGTAAAGCCATTTTGTACCGCTATTGCAGAAAATAATTTTTATTAACCTAAATGATCTATACTATGAAACTGTTCATTCTATACCAAACCGATATTTGGAAAAGTAAAATATCAAGAGTCTTTTTCGGAATATTTGACAGCAGACCAAAAGCCATTGACTGCGCAAAATATAACGGATTATATTGCCCGAATGCAAAAGTAGTTATCGAAGAAGTGACCTTGAATATCTTCGAAGAAATCTAAACCAAAAAAGCCAGGTCTCACGACTTGGCTTTCTTAGTTAGTCCGGAAAAGGTTACCAATCATAACCGAACTATTTATTTTTAGATTTTGTCAACCATTTTAAAAGGAGCGAAACCATAAAACTAGCAGTGGCTCCCACGACCGCTAAGATAATTGTTTTTGCAATATCTTCCGAAAGAATATTGGGCAAAATGCTCAAAAATGTTCCGGATACGGTTCCAGCTCGGAGGGATAAATTAGTCTCCATCTCTCGATTTATTTTGGTTTTCTTCAGCTACTGTCATTTGGCTAACTGCCGAAATAACCCCACCTGCCACTGCCATATAACCGGCAACAGTTACCACCGTTACAGGCAAAACAATAGGTGCTGCCACAATTGTTCCACTGATGGCCAACAAAGCCAAACCAATACTTCTCAAAATCTTGAAAAACTTTGGTGTGGGTGCATTTATTCTTTCAACTAATTTCATTTTTTAATATTTTTTGTCATTCCCGTGAAAACGAGAATTAAGATTTAACAATCAATTCAACACTTTCTTTACTATCCAAAGCTTTATAAACCAAGGCTTTTAATTGGACAAAAGCTTTTCGAGACATAAGACCTAAACCTGGTCCTGAAAGTTTCATTACTGGAGCAATACAACCGTTTAATTCTCGTAAAGCATTATTTGCTGGATGAAATAGAATTAAGCTTCTGTTTTTTACATTAATAATTTCCAAATGCCATTCAAATTTCTTGCTGTATCGCTTTTTTATAAAATATTTCCCTTCCGGAATACAGGAAACCTTCGTTTCGTTTTTCTTCCAAGGCAATTCAATGGTATTGCAAATGAATTTACCCTCGCATTCGAGTTTACCATTTGTTCCATCGGGGAAATAAGTTCTTGACAGCCTTAAAACCATCTTACAATCCGCTCACCTGCACCAATGCCAATGGGTTGTAAGCACCGTTTTTCAAGGCGTACATTTGTCCATTAACTTCTTGGTAAAATTCAACTCCTAAAGCCAAAAATAATGGTTTGGTACTGTTTGGAGTCACGGCATTTACTTGGTTAATGACAACAGTTGCCACACCATCCCAAGGAAGGATTGCAGTTTCAGAATGTGCTTCCACAAAAGTTTCTGCTTCAAAATCAATCTCGGCACCAGCTGAAATGATTTTAAAATGCGTTGTTCCTGTAGGAGCAGCAATCATATTCGCCGGAATAAATGGATCAATATCAACAGTGATATCGCCAGACACACGGTCAATTGCTCCCACAAATGGTGCAAATAAACTGGTGCCCAGTTTTCCCCTGATGTTGAATTCAAAACCGGCAAGCAATTCCGCTTCGCCATCAATCACGTTTCTCAACCCTCTCAAACTGGTTACGTCCGCCTGGATCACTTTGACCATCGCTTGAGTCAATCTACTCACCATTCTGCCATCGGCAGAATTCAAGAGCAAAGCTCTCAAGGAGGTCCTCAAAATCTTGCCGGCTTTCCCGGCTCTTCCAAATTCGGAACCGTTCTCACGTGTTCTTTGGAATGCTGGATCGCTCGCAATTCTACTCGCGTCGATTCCCCCCTTTTCACGAGCCAAATGCCCGTCTTGGGTTTTGTAAAAAGTAATATCTCCAATAGTACCTTTTAATTTAATTATGCCTTTCTGTCTTGCCATAATTTCTAAAATTTAGATTAATAATTGCTCTAAATCATCTTTCTGTTGCAACATCTTCCGATTGATTTCGAAACAAATTTTAGTCAATTAAACAGAATAAAAAAGCAAGGACAGTTCCATATGTCGCAAAGTGACACAAATGGCTTAAATCGACATAAATTGCTATTTAAAAGCATCCTAAACCAATGTAAATTGCAGAAGAAATTTATATTTCAAAAAAAGTTACTTTTGTATAACCTTAAACATTGCTTACCTGCAAGTTTAAGCTAATCAAAGCCTAGTCAAAGGCATAGATAGTGTATGAAAATTGAAAAACAGAGGGTTTGCATCTATCCGAAAGACATACAGCGCATAACAGGCAAGAGTTATCGCCAAAGCACCAGATTAATGCAAAAAGTAAAAACTGACCTCAACAAGCTCGAAAATGAGTTTTTAACTATCGAAGAGTTTTGTTTGTATGCGGGATTAAAATATGAACAAGTAGCTCACTTAATTTTTGGTTAAATTTTGAAAAATATAGCAATCAATATTTTATCCAAACGGAACAGAAATGGTATTAAGCAACTAGTTCAATTTTTAGTATTCTTTTATTCAAATCGCCTTGTTTTATTAGATTTTATTCGTACTTTTACTACTCACAATTTAATGTAATTAATTACGATTAAAAAGGGGGTAAATTCGGTTACCCAAAAATAATTTAACTTATATCACTCTGGTTAACAACAATATAGAATGAGCAATTAAATCCCTCTTTCTCCGCAAACAATGTTGATTACCAACATTTTACACAAATTACACCCGGTTTTACACCCAAAAATGTAGAATCGGGTTTTTTATTGCTTTTCATCAATATATAGTTTTTGATGAAAATTTGATTAGAAAAGGATAATTTTGATTTTTTTAGATAATATATTTGGGTTTGGTAATTCTAATTCTAAAATAAACAAAATTACTCAACAAAAAATTCAACTGATTTACTCCCGAATGCTATTTTGCTTCCTATTTCGTAAATAATTAAAGTTTCCACACAAACTAATTAATAAAATTTTCAATTAATCTTAAATAAAAAATTGAAACACACTTCGTCTTCACTCAGTGTAGGCTAGAAACATAGAAAAAAAAAGACTTGGATAGCCCATTTCTTAGGTTTCATAGCTATGATTTTCTCTTATAAAGTGAAACTCTTTCAAAGTTTATAAAATCTATGCTATGGGGTTAAAATTAAACAAATTGAATTACACCCGACGTGTTTATATAATTATTAAATATGCGTTATGACAAAGCGTGTTCTAGTTTTTCTTTCCATTTATCCCAATTAGGAGATAATGCGTTTTGCAAATCATAGAATTTCTTGTTGTGATTGTGGTGTATTAAATGACATAGTTCGTGAATAACCACATATTCAATACTTCCTTTTGGCGCTTTTATTAATTCTGTATTTAGAATTATTTTGCCTGATTTAGTACAACTGCCCCAACGTTTTTGCATTAATCTTATCTCTAAAACTGGTTTCTCTATTTTATACTTATTGAATTTTTCTAAAGAACTATCCAGCAATTCTTCAAAATGAAAGATTGCTTTTTCTTTGTACCATTCGTTTAGTTTTTTTTCTAAATATTCGGGACTAGTTTTTTTAGTTTTCATAATCATCGCACCTCTATAAAGTTTAATTTCATTTACAGCATCTTCGATGATTTGCAACTTATACTGTCTTCCCAAATATAAATGTGTTTCACCATTGAGATACTTACGTTCCGGTGTATTTGGTTTATAGGTGCAAAAAAACGCTTGTTGTTTTAATATCCAATTTGCTTTTGATTTTACTTTTTTATTGATGTCAATTATGCTTGTGTCATTGGGTGCAATAACTTTTACCAAACCATCCGGCAAAACTTTTATGCCCAATGATTTTCTTGCAGCAAAAGACAAATTATATTCAATGCTTTTGCTGCCATAATTCACTTGTTGGATTGAATGTAGCATTAGACGTATTTGAGTTTAGCAATTTTGATTACTTCTTCAATCAATTCATCAATTTTATCAAAAGAGAATTGGGTGTCGTATTGTTGTTGTTTTTCGAAAAGCAAATCATCCAGATTGTTTTTTAATTCTTTCTCAATCTCTGTATTGGTTTGCCAATCGATAATTAGGGTTCCGTTTTCATAAACAATATTCTTGATGCAATCTTCTACTTCTAGTGCTGTACTTGCCTGTATTTCTTTTGGTTCAGGAGTATTACTGAAACTGTTTTCTAAAATATCAGTTATCAGGTTATAAAATGCGACTGCATTAGGTTTTTCTCGAATACTTGTTGGAACATTATTTTGTTTTCCGGTAAGAAATTGGTTTTCGTATTCTTTGGCTTTTTTCAAGTATAGAGCTTCATCAATGCGGTGCTGATGGTAATCATTTATGGCTTCCCTGATTAAAACCGATAAATTTTTATAGAAGATGGGATCTTCATTCATCTTAACGTTAATGGCTTTTTCTGTACGTGTTGCAATATGGTCCGCTTTAGCCGCTTTGCTCGTCATTTTTTCTACTTCGGCTTCTCTTTTTTCTCTATCAAAAATATTTACCAGTTCCGTTATTTTTAAGACTTCACCTTCTGTTGTAATGTGTTTGTCTATTAACTTTTGTACTTGTGGTTCAAAAGCCGCGAAATCCAAATCGTCAAAATATCTTCGCTTCACATCAACTCTTAATTGCAAGAAAAATTTAGCATCTTTTTTGTATTTGTCAATGGTTTTTTCGTTTTCAATATCGTTAAACTCAATTGATGCCATTGCTAATTTGAACAAACGTACAAAAGCAGATAGCTTTTCATAAAATGGATGTCTGATACTCTCATCATTTAATAATTCGGAATAGGCCTCGGCATCGTATTTGTTCTTGATGGTTTTGAAAATGTCCCATAACTCGCTGTGCGCTTGTGGTAATTTCTCTATTTCCTTGTTGATGTTTAATAGTGTTCCCGTTAATTCTTCGTGTTCAAAATCACTCAAACCACTATAGGTTTCCAGTGCTTTGTCCAGATTTTCCAGATTACCGAAGTAATCAATAATGAAACCATATTCTTTTCCTTCCGCCACTCGATTTACCCTGGCAATAGCTTGAAGCAAGGTGTGTTCTTTTAGGCTTCGCGTAATGTATAACACTTGATTATTTGGTGCGTCAAAGCCCGTTAAAAGCTTGTCCACTACAATAATTATTTCTGGGTCTTCCTGTTTCTTGAACGCATTGATTACTGATTTCTCATATACTTTTTGCTTTCCATATTTATCCATCATTGCTTTGTAAAACTTCAACACTACATCTTCGTTTTCTTCAAAAGCATCTTCGTAATTCTCTCTCGTATCCGGTGCAGAAATTAATACTTCACAACTTACTTTACCAATTTCTTTTATGTATTCCCGGTATTTTATAGCTGTGGTTTTATTGGGAGCTACTAATTGTCCTTTGAAACCAGTGCCTTGAATGTTATCGACAAAATGTTCGCTAATATTCCAAGCTCTTGCATAAATCACCTGATCGGCTTTGTTGAGTTGATTGGTAGAACTGTATTTTCTTTTTAGTGCTGCTTTACCATAAGGGGTGAGTGGTTCGGAAATTTTGTCGAAGAAAGTATCCAGCGGCTTTTCGTTTACATCAATTAAATTGTGTCTTCCTTCATACAATAAAGGCACCACTGCTTTGTCTTCTACGGCATCCGTTATGGAATAGACATCAATGATACCTCCGAATTTATTAGCGGTACTTTTTTCTTTCTTCATTAATGGTGTACCCGTGAATGCAACAAAACAAGCATTAGGGAAAACCTTTTGCATTTTCACATTAAACGTACCGTATTGGCTGCGGTGTCCTTCGTCAATCAACACGAAAATATTAGGAGAAGTAAACCCTTCTTTAGCCTGGTTTATGGCTGCTTCAAATTTGTGTATCAGCGTTGTAATTACGGCATCTTTTGGACTATTGATAAGATCTACTAAATCTTTTCCTGTTACCGCTTCTATGACATCGACGTGGCATTTTTGGAATGTTTCCGTGATTTGCGTGTTTAAATCAATCCTGTCGGTAACCAGAATGATTTTTGGGTTTTTTATTGTTTTTTGGGTTGCAATTAATTGTGCCAACATTACCATTGTCAGTGATTTTCCACTTCCTTGTGTGTGCCAAATTACACCCCCTGTTCGTTTGCCATTAGCATCAGGCAGACTGATTCTTTTGAGTGTTTCCTTGATGGCAAAATATTGTTGGTATCGCGTTATTTTCTTTATCCCATCATCAAAGACTATATAATTGAATATTAAGTCCAGCAGTCTTGATTTTTGACATAAACTGAATGTTAATTTATCCTGTTCGGTTATGATTATTTCTTCTTTTTCCAGTTGATTGAAATACTGTAACACATTGTTGAATCGTTGTTTGAAAATAGCTGTACGCTCTGTATTAGGCAGTTCACTATTTTTTAGTTGTCTTATGGCATCCCCATATTGAATACCTTCTTCTTTGGTTCTAAAGATTTCTTTCCACACGCTCCAAAACTCTTTTTGTGTAGCTGTGGTGGCAAATCTTGCTTCGTTTACCGCTAATGACATTACGAGGTTGGAATATTGGTATAATCCTCTTATTCCATCTTCTTGTTGGTTTCTTAAATGCTGAGATATCGCTTCATCCACCGGTTTTTTTATTACATTGCTTTTGCATTCTATTACCACCATTGGAATACCATTTACGAACAATACAATATCCGGACGGTAGGTGTCGTTTCTTTCGCTGCGCAAAACCGCATATTCTTCCGTGACGTGAAAGCTGTTATTTTCAATGTTTTTCCAATCGATGTATTGAAAAGAGAAACTTTTTTTATCGTTTTGAATGGTTTGTTCCAAACTTTTACCCAAAGTTATTAAGTCATAAAATGCCTGATTTGCCTTCATAAAACCATCCTGAATGGGTAAATCTCTCAATGCGATAACAGCACTATTGATATTGCTTTCGGAAAAAGGAAACTCTTTGTCTTTGTATTGGATGCTGTTTATTTTTCCGAGTTGTTTTTTTAGAATAGGTTCTAATAACACATTACTAGTTCTGCCACTCCTTAATTCCAAAGCTTCCTCTGGCGACACATATTGGTAGCCCATTTTTATGAGTAATTGCAATGCCGGTATTTGACTAATGTGGTCTTCTATGTAGGATGGTAGTTGCATTTTCTTGCTATTTTAATTAAATGATACTTTTAACACTATTCTTATTTGGTTGTTTTTTTGCCTCAAGAAGTGCCTTATTTAATCTATCAGTAACTGTTTTATAATCATCATTTGTCCTATTGAACTCCGTCACACCACAAGAAACCGTAAACTGCTCTGTGTTGTCATTTAGTTCAAAATTAATTTTGCTTATAAAATCTTTTTTACGGTTTGCCGCTTTCATAGCGCCATCAATGCTTGTATCATTAAGTATGATTATGAATTCATCCCCTTTTTGAAAATATCTAAACACTTCATCCGTATATCTATTGTCATTCCCTAAAACACCTCCAATTTTTTTTATTACTTTATCAGCTAAATTGTACCCGTATTTTTCATTGACAGTCTTAAAATTATCAACATCAACGAGTATTAATGAGCAATTGGAATTATTGTTTTTTAATTCAACAATTTTAGCATTAAGGTATTTTTCTAACGCTGCTTGATTTTTCAAACCCGTAAGTTTATCCGTGAAATAGTCATCTTGTAAATCCTTGTATTTTTTTTTGAATATTGAATATAAAACGATAGTGTTAGCGATGATAATAATCAAGCAAACAAGGACAAATTCGTAGATATTAATATTAAGTTTTGAAAACAGAAATTCTGCAACAGATTTAGCTGAAGGTATAAATTTTGTTATACTAAATGCAATCGTTAGCCCTATAGTCCATTTCAAAAAATCATAGATAAATTTAGAGAATGCATCTTCTTTAAATTTTTGGATTGACCTTTTTATATATTTTTTCATTTGTGTCTTTTTAAATCACATATTAAATAAATTTCAAACCAAAAATATTTCTCCAAATACGAGTAGCTGTAAATGAGTTTCTTTCTTCCAATGCTCTATATCCTTCATTAATTAAATTGTCTAGACTAGATTTAAAATTCTCTTTTTGAATTGAATTTAATTCTTCAACTAAATTATCATTTGGAGTAGTTGGATTTCTACAGTAGACTGACCATAACCAAGAATTTCTGATAGCCTTTGCAGTTTCATAGAAAGATATGTCATCTCTAATATTAGGAACAAAATTATTTGAGACCCAAACTGTGAAAGCTATACCACTAGGCATTTTTCTATCTCTTGTATTAGCCCAATATTTGAAATATTTAATTAATCGAATTAGTTGACCGTTTCTATCCCTCTTTTTTTTGAACCAATCACATAATTCTTTTGGATCGCTTTCCATCCAATTCAATTTAGTTGCCAAAAAAGGATGTATATCAAATATAGTCTTATAATAAACCGGCAAGTCAATATCAAAATCGCCAGCATAAATTACTCTGACGCATTTATCTTTATTTTCTGCTCCTTTATATGTGTGTTTTTCAACTGCATTATAAATATGTTTTTTTATTGTTGCAGGAGTAAGAAAAGGTTTTTTAAGGAAATAAACACCAAGGTCAACATCATAAGTACCATCTTTACCAATAACCATTGTTTCCATTTTATAAGAACCTTGAATATAAAATTTTGGCACAGTAAAACCCGGCATTGCTCTAAAATAATCAACTATTTTCCTTTGAAGTGCCACTCTTGACGAAATAAGTTTTTGTTTTTTAGCTGGTGTTAAAGAAATTGCCCGCTCAAAGTTTAGAAAATTAAGATGTGTATTAGCCATATTTAAAATTTATGCAGTTTTACAATAATTTTGTAGAATGACGGAAGCATTTTTTTGAAACTCTCTTGTTGCTTTCTCTGCCAATTTATCTAACTTATATTTTTTTGTTTCATCCATTTCTATTTTACAAGTTTCATCAAGTTCCGTATCAATTCTGTGATAAATAAAGTTTGGTTTTTCTTGTTTGTCTATACCATTCTGAAGTAGGCTAATTAAATTTTGAACCTGTTGAGATTGCCCTTGCATAAAGAGTTCAATTAACCGCTTTTTCCCTCCAGATAACATCCAATATATTATTCCATAATTATTTCTCTTATCTTCTTTATGTCTAAACTTAGTCAGTTTTAAAAAACTTGAGACTAACCACATATTTTTTAAAATACCTGCATCACTGAATTTTTGATGACCAGTTCCAATTGATAAAACACATAAATCTTCTAATTTTTTATTAAATGCTTTTTGAACTTCAATAATTGCTGTAAGAGTCGGATTATTGCAGAAAACACCACCATCTACTTTATTATGAAATTTTTTATCATTACCATTTAAATCAATATATTCGCTTGAATATGGATTAAAATAAGTTGGTGCTGCACTTGTTGCCAAAGCAGCTTGATAGGCAGGAATATGATAATCTCTAACAAAATTATCGTGGTACTGAGATTTTAATATGGAAGCACTACCTTCTTGTAGATCATAAATGGTGACACAAGTTGGTTTTTTGCAATCCTTTAATCGTGGATCACTACCATTATTTGCTGCTTTAAATTGTTCTTGAATTAATTTTTCAAGT
>NZ_JAQTPQ010000102.1 GCF_028712645.1 Flavobacterium sp.
TTTTCTAAAATCGGCTCGACTGGGTTTTAGTACCACAAAAATGGTGTCGTTGTTCTCTACATTAACATCAAAAGGAATTTTCAATTGATCCGTAATTTTCACAAAATCTTTCCGTGTGCCCAATTGTATGTATTTATTGTTTGAAAAATTAAATTTGATAATGTTTACCAAATAATTGCCGTCTATTTCCTTATTCAAAATCAAAGTCGATTTATAAATTTTTGAAGTTTCGTTTGCTGAAAATGAAAAAAGTGTGTCTAATTCTTCTGTTTCCCATTGAATAGTATCATTTTTCACAAAGGTTTTATAGGCTTTTTGAGTTGTTTTATCATAAACTATGTTATTTCTAAACTCAACATCAGGTAACGAATCCATTTGTTTTTTGGTAGCGTCAAAACTATTTACTTCGATTTTTATAACATACTTGGATTCGATTTTCAAACGATGCGAATAATCTCTGCCAAAAGTTCCAACATATTTATTTGAAAAACTAGTTGCATCCTCAACATCTATAGGTTGTGGTTCGTTGAAATAAATATAGCTATCTGTCAATCTATCATTTTTGCAAGAAAACAGAGTTGTAACTAAAACGAGAAAAGCAATTTTGATTTTCATCTTCTTATAAATTTGAGGTATCATATCCATAAATTTCTAAATTATGATTGACAAAGTATAGGGCTAAAAATCCAAGTGCAAATCCAACAAATAATGCGAAATAAAAATTCCTTTTTTCTTTTGAAGATAAATCCTGAATAGAAAATTTTCCTCCATCTGTAAATGCTAAAACATAAATACCCATTACAAATAAGGCTGGGCCAATTAAAATTCCTTTGAAAGAATAATAGATACTATTGCCTAGTTTACTATCTTCGAATGTTAAATATATATAATAATACATAGCGACTAACCCTATGAATATTAAGAATATACCACCTAATGATTTTTTTAAAATGGATTTATATTGATTTATATTTTTCATAAAACTAATTGTGAATGATATTGTTATCTGTTTTGAACTTAAAATAATGCTAATTAGAAAGAATTCTTTTGTTAAATTCTTTTCTCTTTTTTGAAAAAATATTCCGTAAATATATTAAATGAATAAATTGCACACCATACGTTATTTATCGTGTTTTTTATCAATTTAAAAACCTTCAAAAAATGTTAAAATAAAAATCAAAAACACTATAATCATAAATGTTTTGATAATTATTCTATTGGCTTTTTGCTTTTCCAAGTCAGTATGTTTCATAAATTTATTTATGTTTTTTATGAAATTTTCTTGACTTCCAACTGTTTTTGTAATGATAAAATAAATCAATGCAAATATTGGAATGGCTACAATTTTCCCAGTAGTTTTTCCAGAAAAATAGGCAAAATAATTATGGAATTTTTCTAAAAAAAATTGTTCAAAATTTATAGAAAAACAATATAAAAGCATTAAAACCAAAAGAATAAAAAGCGTTAAAAAAGCACTTAATAAAAGGTTTCCGTTTACACGACCTTTCATTCCGTCTTTTCCATTGGTTGACAATTCATAATATTGACTTCCGTACAAAGCTTCAATAAATTTCATTTTTTTTAAAATTATAAATCAAAGAAATAATAAAAACAAAAGTCATACAATACGCTATTTTTCGTATTTTTTTGAATTCTTTCTATCGAATTCCGTTGCCATATACAGTGCAATTTCTTTTGCTCCCATAGTTACAGGTTTTCCGGAATTCCAGACATTTACTGTGAAAGTAGTTGAATCTCCAACTAGTTTTCGTTCAATTTTTAATGAAGTTCCTTTTTGAAAATCATTATAATACGGCATATAAATAACGGAATCGTTTTTTTGCAAATCGCCACCAACTAGTTCAAATTTTCGCATTTCTAGAAAATGAGATGCTCGTTCTCAAACCATATCAGCACTGTCATTGGAAACTGAAAATGGATTTTTTTGATTGTTGTATTTTTCCATTATTACGGTATCTGTTTTAGAAGGAAAAACCGTTTTAATAAAAACTGGAACAACTAGTGCAAGTGCTATAAAAAGTAGAATACAAAAAGTGTGTTTAGGCTTCATTTGTAGATTCAAGTTTTTATATTCAAGCTTTTTTACAAATAATTACTTCAATAATTTGAGTGCTTTTTAAAAAAAACTGATTTACTTATTCATTCTTTTTTCTTGATGAATCTCAACAATTTAAAAGCTTTTCCGTTCCATCTATAATAGTATATTCCGTGCTGCGTTTCCGTTTCTGGGTTAAAACCACCACCAGCATATCCATAAATCACCAACAAGTTGCTATTATTTTTATATTCAAGCTTATCGTGTTCGCCCAACGACAATCCGCCAGCATAAACACCTTGCAATTCAACTGGGAAAAACACATTTCCTGTTTGAACATCAATAATAGCTCCTTGAGTACAACCGCTACCGCAACCCCAATAAGCCAGAATGTATTTCCCTGCAAAATTCACTTCAGCATTTGCTAAAGCATTTTTGAGATTAGTTCTGAAAAATTTAGCCTCTGAATGACTTTTTAGATTTACTTTCTTGGCTGTTTTCTTTTCAACTTTGGCTGGATATTGGCTATATTTTGGAGTGTTTTTTTGAGCGAAAGTAATCACCGAAAACATAGTGATAATGGATAGAATAAATGCCTTTTTCATTTTAAAAAAAACTATTGAATTAATAAATCCTTATCCTTTCCTAATGAATAATTTAGTGATGTCTTATACATTTCGATAGCACTTAATAATGATGTTTCAACAAAACCATCTTTTATCCAAAAATAATAACTATATTCTATTCTGTTTTTGGGTTCATTATAATTAGCTCTTACAAAAACAACCTCAGAATTGATTCTATTTACTAATTCCAAAGCCATTTTAGGAGTTGTTTTTGCAGATAATGAATAGGAACTATTGAGTAATAAAAAATTGTTTTCGGCATCTAAATCAATATAAATATCAATAGCATTATTGATTTTGAGATAATTATCTTTCATCTCTACGACTTCAATATCCGACATAGCACAAAGAATTTTAAGATAAGCTGGAGTAACTTCGGAAGCTTGTATCATTTGCTGGGCATTAATAGTCAATGATGAAAATACCAATAGAAAAAATATTTTTTTCATAAAAATCTATTTTAGCAATTCCTCTTTATCTAACGAAAAAGTGTACACATAAGCCAAACGATACATTTCGAGTGCACTTACCAATGATTTCTCGGTAAAACCATCTTTTATCCAAAAATAATATCGAAACTCAATTAGGTTTTTTTCTTCATCATATCCAGCTTTTATAAAATTGGTTTGCGAGTTTATGTCCGAAACCAATTCTTTTGCCTTAGCAACAGGAGTTTCCTCTTTGAGTGCATTGCTCCCATTAAAAATTAGAAATTGTTTATCTCCATCAACATCAATAAAAACAGGAATTTTCAAGTCATCGCCTAAATTGATTTCCATATAAGTTGGTTGCGTATTTATAACTTCAATTCCTTCTTTTTGAAATATTTTGTCCATTGTAGCTGTGAGATAATCATCAGCAAACAGCACTTTTGGAGCAGAAAAACTTGCCTTTGACGGCTCTTTTTTTTGCGAATAAGACATCGAGAAAAGAAACACAGAAAGCAGTATTACTAATTTAGTTTTCATATTGTTGCTATTTAGTTAGTTGTTTTGATCTGGAAGTTTTACAAAAACTCTTTTAAGTCCCTCATATCCTTCCATACCATTATCGATAATAGTTAACAGGAAAGCACGACTGCTTAACATTTGAACTTGGGCTTTGGCCAAATAACCCGAATTGTATGGCAATACCTCAATCAAAACTCCACCTTCTAATGTGTATTGCGAATCATATTCGGTAGTTATTTCTTTAAGATCTTGACTGTAAAATCGGTAATGAATAGTCGTATCATCGATAAAGGAAATCGTCATTGGTATAAATCCATCGGCTCCTCTTTCGTTATCCAATTCGGTGTACCAAGTTCCTTTTAAGGTTGATTTTTCTACTGGAATCACCTTTTGTTGCGCTGCTTTTTGTTTTGCCGAAAGAACATATTTTTTCCCATTAGCTTTTCTCCATCCCATTTTAATGGCTTCAACTCTTTTTGTTTTACAAGGATGATCTGAAAAATATTCCAAATCGCAATCAGGATGCGGAATTCCATTCATAGCCGCTGTTGCTTCAAGTTCAGTTGCACTCATCCTACCCAAGATAAAACCAGCAAATTCATCAGCTTCTAGTTCTTCCTTTCTGGTTTTTTCTTTGTTTCCACTACTTAGAGTATGACCGTTTAAATGATGTCCAATTTCGTGTGCCAAAATCATTGTGTTACTCCAATTGGTTTTTACATTTTTTGCAATTCCATCAAGAAAATCTTTGTCATAAACTATGTATCTCAAATTATCATTGTATAAAAGTGCTGCAGCATTTTTTATATTTGGACAAGGAATTAAAATAAAATTAGGCTTTAAACCTATTTGTGAAGTAATTGTATTTACCACTTTTTCAATACCATCGTTAGTCCTAAAACCATTAAATTGCACATTAGGACAAATATCTGAAGCAGCATTTTCGATCGAACTAAAAAAACAAAATCGAGCATTATTTTTATCTAAAGTTGCCCCTTTTTCAGCCACATTTTGAGCATTAATCCTTGCAAATATTGCAATCAAAAAAAACACTATAATTTTTGTTCTCATATTTCTATTTTTTATTTGATAAAATTACTGTTTGATTAAACCTAAAACCATACGTAATTATTCGTATTTTTTATGCAACGAAAACTCCTCAAATATTAAGTCATACAAGTCTTCAAAATCTATTTTCAATGTTTGTGGTGTGATGCATAATGGCGTTCCGTATATTTTAAAATTGGCTCGCATTATCTTGGCTTGATTAGGATTTGCTTTTGCAATATATTTTTCGGATTGGTTGGTTTCAAGCAAAATCGCCTTGGTTTTCCAAATTTCAATAACTTTAATTTCGGTAATATCCTTCCATTTTATCAAGCCGACACTGGTTCCGTTTGTATTATCGACAATTCCTTTGTTGGTAAAAATCAAACCTGGACTTTTATCAAAATATTTCGGAATGGTAAATATCAAGGCTAGTCCAAAAAACAATATAGAAGCTATTCCTAAAATTTGAATCAACAGCGGATTAAATTTAGTTTGCATTGTTGCGAAAGAAAAAACAAACCAAAATCCTAAAACTATAAATAGTATTGCTATAAAAATTGTGCTGATTACTTTAGTTTTATTTATTGGTATTTCTAAAGATTCACAATCATAATATAAATTTCTGTCTTCTAATTTATTTGGCATCTTGATGGGTTATTTCAATTTTAAACGTAAATGGATTGTATTTGAAAGTTCCTTCAACACTGGCGCAACAATCAGGATCTTCTAGTGTCCAGAGTTTATATGTGCCTGAAATGTCTTTGTTGAAATCAGTTACCGAAAAAATGGCTCGTTCTACATCTGTATTGGTTTGGCTATAAAATTCCGTTTCAATTTTTGATGCGATTTTATCACGAAGATTATCGTTTGATAAGAATTCGCTCCCGTCAGAATAAATGAGTTTCAAGAAATCAGATACTTCGTTAACTCCTACAGAACAACCGCAACAATCCCCTGCAGGAAAGTAAAGCAAAACATCATTTATTTTATCATTGTTTGCATCGAATGATCTCGTTTTTATAGAATCTTTTGGAAGTCCATAATATCGTTCTGGATTAGCTGCTGACCATTTATCAACATTTTCTTGACACGGTTTTCCTACTTCTCCATTGACAACTAATTCTTTTTTCCACTTCTCAATTTCAATTTTTATATTGGGTTTGTTTTCCTCTTTCTTTTGACAAGAAATAATTGAAAAAATGAATACAATTATTACTGCTATTTCTAATTTTACTTTAGTTTTCATTAGTTATTTCTTTATAAATTTTAATAATTTAAAGTCTTTTCCCGTCCATTCATAATACCAAAATCCTTCTTGAGTTTCTTTTTTATCATAACCAGCAGCTCCATTAATTATTAATAGCTTGCTGTTTTTTCTGAATTCTACCATTTCATAATCTTCAAGGGCAGGATTGTAACCTCGTGTAACCCATTGCAAGACAACAGGCAAGTAAACCGTTCCAGTTTGGGCATCAATTATGCCAGCTTGAATACAAGAAGTACCACAGCCCCACTGGGCTAAAATATATTTTCCAGCAAAATTAACATCTTCATCCGCCAAAGCTCCTTGGAGTCTGGTGCGGTATTCTTTGGCCTTTGGATGGCTTTTTAAATTGACTTTTTTAGCCGTTTTTTTCACGACCTTAACGGTATAATTTGAATAAGTTGGTGTTTTTTGAGCAAAGCTCATCATCGAAAATAAACCGATAATTAGGAGCGCAATTTGTTTTTTCATTGTGTTTGATTTTTACAAATAATGACTGTCAATTAAAAAAGTTTCTCATTGTCTGTACTTATTGTCATTCAAAATCGATTTTTGCCAATCAGACAATTCCATATCACTAAATTGATAGGCGTCCGCTAGATAGTTTTCTTTGCGAACTTCGCCACTTATCATATAATGTCCTTGATTGTCTTCGTCTGGATAAACCGAAAGTTTCACGTCTTCGAACGACCATTGCATTCCGTGAGTCAAATCGTCTTTAGACTGGACAGAATCGGTATGCAAAATAAATTCACCAGTATCAGGAGTAAGAATTCCGGAAACCTTCGCTACACTTTTATAGATTTTATTTTCTAATTTAAATGATGAAGTTAAAATTGCCGTGAAGGAATTATTGTTTTCGTCATAGACTAATTTTGTCAAGGTTGTAGACACATACAATTCACCTATTTTTCTGTCATCAAGCTGATAACGGGCAATGCCATTCCATTTTCGTTCCATTACGGTTTTGTAATTGGTTTGCGAAAAACCAAATTGAAGTGATGTTAAAATAATAAATAGCGAAAAGATTAATTTTATTTTCATAATTTTTGTGTTGATTTTTTAAATATTACAACACAAATGTAGAAGAAATGGTATTTGAATAAAATACGATAAAATACGTATTTTAAACTAAATTAATTTGTTATTTTTTGCTTTATGAATGGCTTCGAGCTTGTTGTGAACTTGCAGTTTTGTATAAATATTTTCGATGTGTTTTCGAATTGTTCCCACAGAAAGAAATAAATTTTCGGCGATAGCATTGTACTTTAAACCTTTGCTCAATTGTTCTAAAACTTCTATTTCACGAGCCGTCAAATTGTATTGTTCTGTGTTTGTAACAGCATCAAATGCCATCGGGTTTCTGAATAATTTAAGGGTTTTCAACGCGATTGAAGGCGTCATCGTTGCACCACCATTAAGTGTTTCAATAATTCCTTGATATAAATCTTTTGGGTTTACTTCTTTAAGCAAATATCCATCAGCACCCGCTTTTATAGATTTGAAAATATTTTCATCGTTATCAAAAACGGTGAGCATAATAATTTTGATTTGTGGGTGTTTTTGTTTGACAAGATTTGTTGCTTCAATACCGTTCATTTTTGGCATTTCGATATCCATTAAAATTAAATCGACATTGTGGTTTTTTTCTAATTTTTCGATTAAATCTAAACCATTTACAGCCGTAAACTTCAAAGAGAAATCCTCAAAAAAGGATAGTTTTTCTTGAACTGTTTTTATTAAAAATGAATTGTCATCTACAATAGCTATTTTTATCATATCCCATTATTTTTTAAATCAAAATTTCAATTCGAGTTCCTTCATTCGAAGATGAAAGATGAAATTCTCCTCCAATTTCTTCGATGCGTTTTTGCATATTTTTCAATCCATTGCCTTTTTCGACAGTTTTCTCATCAAAACCAATTCCGTTATCCTGAATGATGATTTTTATTTGATTTTCAACTTCTTTTGCATTTATGAAAATAACACTTGCATTTGCATATTTTATAGCATTATTTACGGCTTCCTGAATGGTTCTGTATATATTCATTCCTTGAACCGATGTCAATTTTTGAGTTTTCAAAACAGGATCAATGGCGAAAGAAAAACTAATTTGGTCTTTGGCTTCCTTTGCTTTTTCAATATAATTATTGATTCTAATTTCTAAATCTTCGAATGAAATTTCGTTGGAATTCATTGCCCAAATCGTATCCCGAAGTTCTACAATTGTATCTTTGGCAAAATTAGAAATATTAGAAAGTTTGTTATCTAATTTTCCATTTGTGATGTCGAAAGCATACTTAATATTATCTACTGATGAAATTATGAAGGTCAATTGCGCCCCAATATTATCGTGTAAATCACGAGAAATATTCAAGCGTTGTTCTTGCAATTTGTTTTGGTTTTCAATTTTTGAAATGGCTGATTTTAGCTTAAACTCTTGCACTTGTTGTAAGGTTTTAATTTTCTGTTGGCGGTAAATCAGGAACCCGATTAGGGCGATAAAAAAAGCTAGTACCGAAATCCCAAGTATTAGTATATTCTTTTGTTTGGCTTCGGCATCTTTTTCGAGTAAGAGTTTTTCTTTCTTTTCGGTATCAAATTGAATTTCTAACGCCGCAATTTTAGAGTTTGTTTCAATACTAAACAAGCTATCCTTATATTGACTAAATTTTTTATAATTGTACAACGATTCTTTGGCGTTACCTAATCTTTCATTGCTTTCTGAAATTGCTTTGAAGCAAGTTTTTGATAAATCTAAAAAGTTGTTTTTTAGAGCAATATTTAAACATTTTTGATAAAACGCAAGTGCGATACTGAACTTTTGCTGATTGAAATTTAAATCTCCAAAGTAAAAATAATTTTCTGCAATCCCAATCTCATCTTTGAGTTTCAGTCTTATTTTGAAGGCGAGATTTAGCAATATGGTTGCTTCATTATATTTTTTTTGTTTCAAATAAATTAAGGCAATATTATTGAGGCTGTATGGAATTCCGACACTGTCTTGAATTTTTTCTTTGATTATTAAACCTTTTTTGTAAAAAAACAATGCACTATCCTCTTCCTGATTCAATTCCTTAAGATAACCATAATTATTGTAAATGCTTAGAAGCGGTTTTTGGAAATTATTTTTTTCAGCAATAGTCTTTCCTTTTTGCATATAATAAATTGCTTTAACCAAATTCGTTTTCTTCATTCTATAACCTAATTCTCCATACTCTAAGGCTAATTTTTCTAGATTATTAATTTTTTCGAAAATCGCAATTGCCTTTAATGAATACTTTAGGTCACTTTCATATTTGCCGTCGTAATAATATACCAAACTCAGGTTGCTATAACTTTCAGCTTCACCCAAGCTATAATTCATTTTATTGGCGAGTTTTGCATTTAGTAAATAATCGTCAATAAGCGAAGCCGCTTTTTCTTGTCGTATTGCAAAAGGAATAGTATTGAGAGAATCGATCGATTTTTTAGTTTGACAAAATCCAACATTCCAACCAATTAAAATTAAAAAGGCAATTAGATTTCTCATAACAAAATCTCTATTTTCGTTCCGTTTTCATTAGATTGCAGTTCAAAAATACCGCTAATTTCGTTTATTCGATTTTGCATACTGATAGATTAATTATTTATTTCGTTCATTTATTGTTGCTATTAAATAGCTGTTCGATAGTCAGCTTCTTTGATTCAAATCAGTTATCTAATTAAACCATTTAAGCCATCTACAATGGCATTACCCACATTTTCAGTTTCTGTTGTAAAAGCATCCTTACGGCTGACTTGTTTTGATTGGCTTTTGTTGGCAAAAACATTAACAAGTTGAAAATAAAAAATAAAATTCCCATAAATTGTGTTTCAAAATTATTTAATAAATATAATAAAATATCTCGTACTTATTTTTTGGAATACAATTCTTCGAAAATATCGCAATTCAAATTAAAAATAGAATTATTTAAAGTTTCATTTGACGCTTTGAGTTTTGATCTTAAATCCTCGGATAGTTTTACTTTTTGATTTTGATCCTCAAGATTGGATTTCATATCCAAAATAATTTCTTCTAGAAGCATTACGCGCCTCTGGAAGTCTAAATTACTAATTTTGAAATTAACTATCAGCCCAAAAATCACAAAACAAAGTGCCCCTATTATTAGTATTAAGATGTAAACCATATTATTGTTTTTTAATTCACAATCAGCTTTTTGGCAGTTTTATTTCCATCTTTTTCTATTTCAAGAAGATAGATTCCTTTGTTTAAAGTTTGATTTGTAGTTGTAGATTTTAATGAAAAGTCTTTTACTTTTTGACCTAAAAGATTGTAAAGAATAGCCTTTGCACCCATTAAATTTTCATCAATTTCGATGTTGAAAGCTCCCGATGTTGGGTTTGGATAGATTTTAAAATCATTTTTCATTTGATTTTTAGCCATAGCCAATGTTGAAATTCCATATTTGAACAAGACTCCCGAAAAAGCATTTGTTCCACCTCCACCTGTCATTCCATAAAGCGATGTTCCCACGGAAATGAGCGACCCCCAAGGGTTCATCCCAGTTGTTGTGCCGCCAAAGTCTATCAGTTTTGTAAAGCCTGTTCCATTGGGTGCTATTTTAAAAAGGGTTCCCCAATTGTCAACACCTCCGGCAAAGGTCATTCCATAAAGAAATGTTCCGTCGGAAAACAACGAGCCATAAGGATATCTTCCCTTTGCGGCTCCATCAAAGTCTAATAGTTTTGTATATCCTGTTCCTGCTGGCGTTATCTTGAAAATGGTTCCAAAACTCGTTGAACTGTTTGTACCGCTGCCAGAGGTCATTCCGTAAAGATAAGTACCGTCTGAAATTAGTGCCCCATAAGGATTTCTTCCGTTAGTAATGCTGTCAAAGTTCAAGAGTTTTACATATCCTGTTCCATTAGGCAATATTTTGAATAGAGTTCCAAAATTATCCGAACCGCCAACGCTCGTCATTCCGTACAGATAAGTTCCATCATACAAAAGAGAGCCTCTGGGGTTTCTTCCGTTTGACAGACCTGCAAAGTCCAATAATTTTGTATATCCCGTTCCATCAAACTTTATTTTGAACACGGTTCCCATACTGTTAGAGCCTCCTCCAAAAGTCATTCCGTAAAGAAAAGTTCCATCCGAAATAAGCGAACCCCAAGGATTGCTGCCGTTTGCCGAATCTGCAAAATCCAAGAGTTTTGCATAGCCTGTTCCGTCTGGCATTATTTTAAAAATAGTTCCCAGATTGTTTGCGCCACCATTGACCGTCATTCCGTAAAGAAAAGTCCCATCCGAAATAAGATTACCGTAAGGATTGCTTCCGTTTGTAGTCCCTGCAAAATCCAATAGTTTTGCAAATTCAGTACCATCAGGTTTTATTTTGAACACCGTTCCTAAATCGCTTGTCCCACCGATGCTGGTCATTCCGTACATAAAAGTACCATCGTAATAGAGAGAGCCATAAGGATACTTGCCTTTAGCTGTGCCGTCAAAATCCAATAGTTTGGTATATTGGGCAAATAAATTGTTGCCAATGCTTAAATAAAACACGAGGAATAGTAGTAGTTTTTTCATTTTGAAAAATTTTAAAAATTATAAGTCAAAATTAGGAAGAGATTAAAAACAAAAAAATACGATGTTTTTCGTATTTTTCTATTAATTATGCTAATTAAAGGTTGAATTTTAAACTATTGATTTATAGAACAGACCTATGAGGTTTTAAAAACCTCATAGGTCTTGAAGTATAGAAATATTACATTTTATTAAACCTTGATTAACTTAATTCTTCATCAGAATGTTTTTTGGGATTTTTATTCTGCTGATTGATGATTTCCCCTCGGTTACTCGAGTAAAATAAAGCATTTCGGTAGTTTCATCATAAAAAGGAGAGCCTTCAAAACTATCACTATTTATCTTGTCACCAAGATTTATGGGTTCTGACCATTTTTTCCAAGTGTCGTCTAATCTGTAAGAAACATAAATATCATAATTGCCGTAACTGCTAAATCCATTACTACTATAAAGTAAGGTTTTGTTGTCTGAAAGCAATTGAGGCATTCCTTCATCAGCAGCGCTGTT
>NZ_JAQTPQ010000347.1 GCF_028712645.1 Flavobacterium sp.
ATGAATGAACGCAACCAAATACGCGACAAAGCAATGGAAGAATATCTCAGTTATGTGCCCGATATGCTGGCCACCGCTTGTCCGCTGTGCAAAAAGACTTTTGCCAAAAACCGTGATCTTCCGGTTTACGACATAGCTGAAATCGTATACATGGCAATCAAAGAAAACAATAAATCCTTCTCATCCAAAGCAGAATTTCAACAAGAAAAGAACGCAATATTTTGGACTTAGTCAGGATCATCTATTTCAATGTTGACTTATCCGCGCAGCTCTGCTTATTAATCATTTACAGAGCAAACAACCTAGCAATTTACCACAAATTGAAAATTTATTTGGTTTGTATTTATAGTTTTATTACTTTTGTTCTGGAATCATTTCTAATTTCAAATAGAAAGTATTTAGGAAGAAAATATAATAGTATTACATTCCTCCTTTTGTTTGGATTTCAGTTTTAGTTTATCTCTGTATTTGATTAAAAATTGGTGTTATATCACAGAATTTGTGGATAACAGTAGGATTTCCTTTATTCATCAATCAAATTTTACTACTTAATTATTGAAATTCTACCAATTTTATTATTTGATTCATTCGATTCCATCTCAAAAATCACATAATTAAAAGCCTTTAAATATTTCAATTAGAATTCAATAAAATAATTTATTGAACACTTTAATTAGAATTTCTGAAACACTAATTGGTTGTTGCTTATAGATTACCAACAACTACTACTTTAACTGAAAAGTACTTTTAAATAAATAATTCAACAATCAAAAAATTCAGCAAACTATGACAAAAAAGAGATTTGCAGAATCACAGATTTATCGTATTCTACAAGAAAATGAAAATGGGACAACAATTCCAGCACTTATTAAAAAGTATGGAATAAGCCAGGCAACAATCTACAACTGGAGAGTAAAGTATGGTGGTATGAATATATCCGAAATCCATAGGTTGAATGAACTGGAAGAAGAGAATGACAGGTTAAAGCGGATGTTTGCCGATTTGAGTCTTGAGAACCTTATATTAAAAGGAAAACTGGAAAAATCTAAATAGATATTGCTTTTACAAATTAGAATTTTGGAAAAGGATTTTCAAAATCTTATATTAAATTAAATTTGATAAAGTATATGGATTGAAGGTAAGATTAGTTTTCTATAACTTTCAATATTTATCCATGTAAATAATCAATAACAGGGACCATAAGGAGTCGGAAAATACCCATTGACTTTTAATTTTTTCTAACGTAATTTTATTGCATTAAAGAGATTGAAAAAGGTTTGTGTGATTATTTTTAGAATAAACTAGAAAATATTCTAATTTAATTAGAACCAATATCACAAAATTTAATGTTTTAAAAGAATGATCTTAGAAAAACAAAACTATCGCTGGTATGCGATATATACCAGAGCGAATGGTGAAAAGAAGCTTTTCAACAATTTGCAGGGAAAAAATATAGAATGTTATTTGCCAACCAGAAAGGTATTAAAGGCATGGAGCGACCGAAAAAAATGGGTCGACGAGCCATTGTTTAAATGCTATATCTTCGTAAAGGTTAGTTACAAAGAATTTTTTTACGTTCTAAATACTTCAGGAGCTGTTTGTTATGTGACTTTTGGAGGAAGAGCTCAATCCATTCCAGAAACCCAAATCACTAACATACGAAATTTTCTTTCCCAATGCGATCATGAAGTGACTTTAACTTATGAACGTATTCAAAAGGGCGTCGCTGTTGAGGTTTTACATGGGTCGTTGAAAGGAATAAAAGGAGAAGTTGCAAATGTATATGGCCAGATGAGACTATTGATTCGGTTAGATTCAATGAATTGTGGTTTGTATGCTAACATATCGAGAGATGAAGTAAAATTACTTGATGAAAATATAGTTTGCAAATCAAATGTTTTAGTTTAAAAGCAATTCATTTAAAGGTATTATTTCATTCAAAACAACAGGTCCGGAACAAAAGTATTTATCTTAAAACTCCTTGTAGGGGTATGAAAGATACAATCAAAAATTAATATAAATTTATCTTACTCATTCTTATATCCATTAAATAGTTATTCGCCCAAAACTATTTGTTAAACTATAGATTATCACCTTAAAGGGTTTGTAGTGAATAATAAGACAGAATACAATCCCGAATACGCTATCGGTTTCAATTATTTCGACTTAACACCTAACCATCATGCTTAAGGAAAGAGAACCAATTCTTGAAAAATTGAATATTGTTTTTCAGGTAGTTTTGACCATTTTTTGCTTTGACGGTGCAAAATGGTTGACGCATAAGTTTTTTGTGCCTGTACAAAGTGATTTGACACAATATAAAATAATCTTATTTATCATTGTGCCACTTTGGATAGTGATTCTTAATCAATCTAATTTAGGGCGAATTGGGAGATTGAAGATGTATTCAGTATTATTTGTAGAATATTTAACAGCAATAATAATAGGTAATGTTTTGCTTTATGTTGCAATTGTTTTTTTAGATCTTAATTCCGTCTCCAGGTTAGTATTAGGTATTTTTGCGTTGTTAAACTTAACTGTATTATATTCTTACAAATTCATTCTATCTGCAACGATGAAATATCTTCGAAGGGAGGGCTTGAATAGTAGATTAATTTTGATCATTGCTGATGAAGATTCAAGTTATTTCATTGATCGGTTGGTTGAAACTAAAGATTGGGGATATCGGATATGGGCTATAATGACTGACGATGAGGTGATTAAATCTAAATATGGCAAAGAATTCCACATCATACCATGCGTAAACGATCTTTCCGAAGTAATCGATAACAAGGCGATTGACGAAGTATTCTATTGTAAAAGTTCCTTAGAACAAAATGAAATTCAGAGGTTCATTTATTCCTGTGCAGAAGTAGGTGTGGTTTTTCGAATGCAGTCTCTATTGTTAAATTATATAAAGATGCAATCAACGCTCTCATTTTTAAACCAAATGCCATTTTTAACTTTCAGAAA
>NZ_JAQTPQ010000348.1 GCF_028712645.1 Flavobacterium sp.
ATTACTTATTTATCCAGTAATATCTATGGATTCGACTATTACTCATGCGGGTTCGCGAGAGAATTTGCTTGGAAAGCATCCTTTACCAGAAATGGTGAAACATTTTTCGAATGCGTTGCAAGTTACCGCCAAAACTCCTCCGGCATTTATGATCCACTCGATGGATGATGGTACAGTCCCTGTAGAAAACAGTATTGAATACGCCTTAGCTATGAAAAAAAATCATATTCCGTGCGAACTTCATCTTTATGAACGAGGTGGACATGGATTTGGATTGGGATTAGAATCGTGGCGCTCAAATAGTACCGAATCAACATGGACAGAAGCCTGCCGTAAATGGCTTGAAGTAAAGAAATATATAGGTAAAAAGGAAGCACCCAAAGTTGGTTTTGATGAACCAGTTAAGCTAGATCCTGACGACAAACCTGTATTCAATGACCCGCCAGTTGGTTTCAGAGATAAACGTGAGAATGTTGCTCATGGTATTATTACGATTGTTCAATATGACTCCAAAACACTAGGTACACGTCGTGAAATGCTGGTTTATACTCCTCCTGGTTATTCCCCTCATAAAAAGTATCCAGTAATCTATTTGCTACACGGACTTAATTCTGGAAATGGTCAATGGCCGTACTGGGTTCATGCTGATTATGTTATGGATAATCTTTTGGCAGATGGTAAAATCAAACCAATGATTATGGTTTTTCCTAATTGCAATACAAACATGACTATAGAAAATCCCAAACCAGATGAGCAAGAAGAAAGAAAAGGAGGATATAAAGGTTATGGCACATCTTTCGAAAATGATTTGCTCCACGACATCATTCCCTACATTGAGTCTCATTATTCAGTCTATACCGATCGCAAACATCGCACGCTTGCTGGGTTGTCTATGGGCGGTGGTCAATCCCTGAATATAGGACTTTCTCATATCAATACCTTCGCCTATGTCGGTGGATTCTCTTCGGCTCCAAATACCAATGAATTTGGTGGACTTTCTGATACTAAGCTTTTGCCTGATTTGGCGGAAGCTAAAAAGAAGCTTAAAGTGTTATGGCTTGCCTGTGGTAACAAGGATGGTCTGCTTAGTGTCAGCCAACGAGTTCACCAACACCTCAAAGAACAAGGGGTGCCACATATATGGAACGTGGATGGCAATGCTCACGATGATACGGAGTGGGCCAATAATTTGTACCTTTTTGTTCAGCATATTTTCAAATAAAGGTAAGGGAGATTTTTAGCATCAAAAACAAAATAGAATGACAACAAAAGATTCTTCAAGAAGAGATTTTATTAAACTTATGTCGGTAGCGGGCTTGGTGGCAATAGGATTGCCAACCGCCTGTTCAAATGCAAAAGCAGCAATTGCAAAACCAGAAAAAGAGAACTTGGTATTCCTGTTTCAAGGCGATTCGATAACCGATGGCAATCGGGGTAGAAGTGAAGACCCAAATCATATTTTGGGACACGGTTATTGTTTTTCTGTTTCCAGCAGAATTGGTGCCGATTTTCCACAGTACGGTTATAAATTTATCAACCGGGGAATAGGAGGGAACACACTTAGCGATCTTGAAAAAAGATGGCAATCCGATACCTTGGATTTGAAACCCGACGTATTAAGTTTGTTGATTGGCATAAATGACGTGAATGCCTTGGTAGATAGTAGAGAAAACGCAGTAGATGCAAAAACTTTTGAAAGTACTTACCGTAAATTGCTGACTTCATGTGTCGAACAAAATCCAAATCTTTTGATAGTATTGGGGTTACCTTTCTTTTTTGCTTCCGGATGGCGTAAAGATCAGTACCAAAAGTGGCATCCGTTGACTGTAGAAAGAGCTGCTATTGTAAGACGGATTGCCGCCGATTTTAATGCCGTTTTGATTGATTATCCCATGGTTTTTGAAGAAGCACAACAACGAGCTCCAATTGATTATTGGATTTGGGACGGTGTGCATCCAACTGCATTTGGTCATGAATTGATGGCTCGTGAATGGATTAAACAAGTAAGTAACCGATTGGAATTCCTGAAGTTTTATGATGAATATGATAAATAGAAATATTCTGAATTTAAGAAAAAATAGTAATATTCACATATTTTTGAGAAACTGCTTAGTCTAAATTTCTCTAGTATTTTGGTTTATTCTTTAGATGATGGAGGCCTCCAGTATAAAATAGTATTGGCTTACTTATTGATTCTGAAAAAAAATAAAATTCCCTGTGAACTTCATATTTATGAATATGGACATAGACAATCAAAAGATACCGAATCTACTTGGCCAATGGAGTGTTCTTAAACAGCTTGAAGCAAGAGTGCTATTAACTACAAAATAAATTGGTTAATATGTAGGTTGCCATAAATAAAATATACAAGTCGCTTGTTGGTATGAAAACTGAAATAGTATTTTTTTCGAAACCAGAAAGAAGAGAAGAAGTGGGGCGAATTTAAGAGTAAAAAATAAATAAATGCACGATTGTGATACCAGATTGGATACATCTGAACAGGGTTTTTATAATAGCAATAAATAGATTTGTTGGCTTGTTTTTTTTAAATCAAAAAAAAATATAGTAAAAAAATAGTAATCTATCATTTATTTTTAAAAATCACAAAAAAAGTTGTACATCAATGAACATAAAAATAGTATATATTCCAGCTTTCATTTTATTCTTCTCTTTTTCTTCTTTGTTTGCACAGCAGCACGACTGGGAGAACGAGCAGGTAATAGGTATAAACAAGGAACCAGCCCATAGCGTTTACACTCCTTATGCAACCATAAATCAGGTGCTGACCGATTATGCCAACGAATCTCCGTATTATCAGAGTTTAAACGGATCTTGGAAATTTACCCGGGTAAAATCACCAGATATGCGTCCGGTTGATTTCTACAAAACTGATTTTAATGTCAATTACTGGGATAATATTGAAGTGCCGTCAAATTGGCAAATGAAAGGGTACGGCAAACCCATTTATACAA
>NZ_JAQTPQ010000349.1 GCF_028712645.1 Flavobacterium sp.
CCGCCTTTCATATAATAACCATGAAAAGAAGGAATTGTTGCCAGTAATAATGCAAAAATTAATGTTTTAATAAAAGCATAGGTAATATGAAAAGGATTGAATTCGAGTTGCGCACCATTAATAAATTCAACACTTGAGGTGAAACCTCCATAAACTGCTGCCATCCAACCTCCAAGAATCCCCAAGAACATACTTATACCAATGACAAAAGGATAAAGTAGTAAGGCAATTATTTTTGGAAAAACAAGATAGTTCAAGGAATTTACACCCATAACTTCCAATGCATCAATTTGTTCTGTAACACGCATCGTTCCTATGCTTGACGTGATAAACGAACCCATTTTACCTGCCATAATTATAGAAACAAAAGTGGGAGCAAATTCTAGTATTACAGATTGTCGAGTGGCAAATCCGATGAGGTATTTTGGAATTAATGGATTGGTTAAATTTAGAGCCGTTTGAATGGAAACAACACCACCAACGAAAAAGGAAATGAAGGCCACGATTCCAAGTGAATCAATAATTAAATCATCAATTTCTTTGAAGATAAGGTTTCTCATAACAGGCCACTTAGTCTGTTTGCTGAAAATTTCTTTCCACATCAAAAAGTATTTTCCAATCTGTGATAAATAACGAATAAGCATCATAGTTATATAATTATTGTCAAAAATAGTTATAAGTTGTGAGTTATGAGTTATGAGTTATCGCCTTTTTTAAAATAACTCAATCCAGAGAAAGAATAACAAATGCTATAAAATCTTTTCTTTCATTTTCTGAAGACGATATTTTCTGATGAATTTGGCTTGTTCTTTGTTTACCAATTAAGGAGTTTTTGCTGATTTAGCTTTCAAAAAACCTTTTATATAATCTAAAAACAACAATGGCTTTTTCTTCATCATAGCCAGTTTTACTGAAGCAATTGCTGTTATAAAAAAACCGTAACCCAAAGTATAAAAAGCTTCGCCTTGCTTGTACCGAGCGGTTTTATTGTAGTTGGCACCAGTGGGTTTCAGGTGTTTTACTTTCAAACTTTCGTCGGTAACTACTTTCCAACCATAGAATTTGCACAATAATTCATCAACTGTGTCCCAGCCCATTGCGGGTTTCAAACCTCCAATTTGTTGAAAAGTCTCTTTTCGATAGGCTTTTAGTGCGCCTCTAATATGGTCTTTGTCGGTTAGGTTTTCTAAAATCCAATCGCCATTTTTTTCGATGTAACAAAATCCTCCCGCCATTCCGATTCTTGCGTCAGATTGAAAATGTTTGATGATAGTTTCGAAATAATTAGGTGGAAAAATCAAATCGGCATCTATTTTTACAATGATATCATAATCTTCATCCAAAGTTTCAAATCCTTTCAGAAAGGCTTGAATTACTTTGCTTCCTGGTAAATGTATCGCTTCGGAAGTTTTGTTTACCAAAGAAATAAATGGATTTTCTTTGGCGAAAGCTAATACTATTTCGGCTGTTTTGTCTGTAGAATTATCATTAACGACTACAATTTTTGATGGCAAAACAGTTTGCGAAATCAAAGATTGTAAGGTTAAAGCAATAAGAGCTTCTTCGTTATAAGACGGAATGACAATGTAATATTTCATAAGCTTTAAACTGAAAATTGCGATTGAAAACTATTTTCTTTCAGCGTAAACAATATAATATCGTGGCGTAAAAAATCGCAATAAAGGACGGAAACCAATTTTCTTGACAGGATGTGTAAATTTTTGGCTGTCAATAATTTTCCAACCTGTTTTTTCCAGAAGCCAATCCAATTGCCAATCTTCAAATTCGTGGTAATGTCTGTCCCACATATCTGTTTTGCTGCGATAAGCTGGCGAAAACCATAATCGTAAAGGAATTGAAATAAGCAATTTGTCGGATTTTACATTTTCTAATATCGTGTACGGATTAAGTAAATGCTCGAAGATTTCGAAAGCAGTAAAAACAGAATAGTTTTCGTTTTGCAATGCGGTTTGATTGTTGTCTAAATCTTCTCCCGTGGTATTTTTTACTTGAAAACCTTCGGCTTTCATAATCTTAGAAAACGGATTTTCTACTCCTAAATCCAAGATGGTTTCGGTTGTAGAAACGTGTTTTTTTAGAAATTCTAAAGTATGGTTGAATCTTTTATTCGGAAAAGTTTTTTCGTACATAAACTGATGTTTGTAGTTTGTGGTTTATAGTTGTGCTAAAACCACAAACTACAAACCACAAACCTTTTAATATCTATAAACAAAGGCGTTAATATTCATCCCAGCTCCAACGGATGCAAAAATGACAACATCTCCCTTATGTATTTCTTGATTTTCTATTTTTCCTTGAATTAATAAATCCAAAAGCGTTGGAATCGTCGCCACACTGCTATTTCCAAGTTCATGAATGCTCATTGGCATAATATCTTTTGGTACTGATTTTCCGTATAATTTGTAAAAACGGTGAATGATGGCTTCATCCATTTTTTCGTTGGCTTGATGAATCAGGATTTTTTTCACGTCATCGATGGCTAATCCACTTTGATCTAAACAGCTTTTCATTGCAGCAGGAACTTGGCTCAATGCAAATTCATAAATTTTACGTCCATACATTTTGATGTAACGAACATCTTCATCTAAGTCTGGACTGTATGATTTCCCAAAGAACAAATAGCCAGCTTCATCATAAGCATAAGTGGCACTTTCATAAGCCAACAATCCAGTTTCGTTGTCAGATGCTTCAATTATTGTTGCTCCAGCTCCGTCAGAATAAATCATTGAATCTCTATCGTGTGGATCGACCACTCTCGAAAGGGTTTCGGAACCTATTACTAAACATCGTTTTGCCATTCCAGATTTGATGAAAGCATTGGCCTGAAGCACACCTTCTATCCAGCCAGGACAACCGAAAAGAATGTCATAAGCAACACATTTTGGATTTTTTATTTGGAGTTTGTGTTTAACTCGTGTGGCTAAACTTGGAATCATATCAGATTGATTTG
>NZ_JAQTPQ010000350.1 GCF_028712645.1 Flavobacterium sp.
ATTATGATAGCTCCGAAAATGCGAGCCATTTGAAATTAAAAATAACTAAGCCTATTTCAAATAAATTGAAGACAAGTTTCGGAGCTGACTATTTCCGTACCACTTGTTCTGAATCGGTTGCTAATTTTGATAGTGGCTATCATTCGAATATTTTTGCCGCCTTTTCAGAAACAGATTTTTTGTTTACCAATAATTTGATTGCCAAAGTAGGTTTCCGATTTTCGAAAAACTATCTGTTGGACGAAAGTTCCATTGCTCCAAGATTGGCTTTAGCATATAAACTGGCTAAATATCAGCAGTTTTCAATGGCTTACGGAACTTTTGAACAAGTGCCAAAAAACGATTACCTGAAATACTCAACCAATTTGCAAGCCGAAAAAGCGCAACATTATATTTTGAGTTATGAATTTAGTAAAGACAAACAAATTTTTAAAGCGGAAGTCTATTATAAAAGCTATGATAATTTGGTAAAATACGATACGAAATCGCCCGTTTATAATAGCAATTTCAATAATAGCGGAACTGGATTTGCCAAAGGATTGGAGCTGTTTTGGAGAGATAACAAGAACATTAAAAACCTAGAATATTGGATTTCGTATTCCTACATTGACACGGAACGGTATTATGCAAACTTTCCAAAACAAGCAACGCCCAGTTTTGTTGCCGATCACACCTTGTCTTTGGTAACCAAATATTGGATTCAAGATTGGCGTTCGCAAATTGGAGCCACTTATACGTTCAGTTCCGGAAGACCTTATAATAACCCAAATGAAACTGTTTTTATGGACGGAAAAACTAAAACTTATAGTAATTTAAGCGTGAATTGGGCGTATTTAATTTCGCCTCAAAAGATACTTTTTTTCTCGGTGACCAATGTTGCTGGAATCAAAAATGTGTATGGATATAATTATGCCAATACGCCAAATTTATCTGGAATTTATGAAAGTCAAGCGATAGTTCCCACTGCGGATCGATTCTTCTTTGTGGGTTTCTTTTGGACAATGAGCAAAGATAAAAAGACGAATCAATTGGAGAATTTGTAACCTAGAAACGTTGCAATACAACTCATCCTCAAAATTCAACAGTTCAGTTAAAGTAAATTTCAAAATCAATACAACCAACATAAATTTGTTCAAGAATTAATTAACCAATTAAAAACTAGAAATTATGACAAAAATTATCATTACAATCGTATTATTTATTAGTAATTTAGTTGCTGCTCAAGGACAATTTGAGCAAGGAATGGGGAAAGCGTTTCAACTTTGGGGCGAAGGAAAAAACACAGAAGCATCAGCTATGTTCGAAAGAATTGCAGCCGCAGAACAAAACTCTTGGCTGCCTAATTATTATGTAGCTCTGGTAAATACCACATCAGCTTTTGGTACAAAAGATGCAACACAAATTAGTTTGTTGTTAGACAAAGCGCAAAATGCGTTAGATATTGAATTGATTAAAAACCCTAACAATCCAGAACTTTTGGTTGTTCAAGCAATGATTTATACTGCCTGGATTGCTTTTGATCCTATGACTAATGGACAAAAACTATCCGGAAAAGTAATGGCATTGTACAGTAAAGCTGAGGCGATAGCTCCAGAAAATCCTAGAGTTGTTTTTGAAAAAGCCGAATTTGAAATTGGCGGAGCAAAATTTTGGGGAAAAGACACCAAACCAATGTGTGCTGAAATTGAAAAAGCTATCGGACTTTTTGCTACTTTTAAACCTGAAACTCCTTTTTCTCCAAAATGGGGATTAGAAAGAGCCCAAGAAGTATTAAAAGGTTGTAAATAAAAGATAAAACCTGTGAGGTTTGTTAAACTAAATAAAATGAATAAATTAATAAAAGAAATCCCTCGAGCATTATTGATAAGTTTCGTTATCTATATAATTTTAATTTTGATTGATTATATAAGTAATGCTCCAAAATTTACAACAGCTTATGAATCTGGGTATTATGTAGGGCATTTTATTGGAATTCATTTTTTTACTTTTATATTTTATAGCATTACTTTGTATTTTGTAAATGCCACATTATATATCAAATTAGATGATTTTTTTGGAATTGAAAATTATTCGCCAAAAAGAATTATAATTGGTTTTGTCAGTTCATTTTTTGTAACATTAATATCAATTTTCTTCTTGCAATTTTTTAGAGAGGTAATTATTAATAAATTATCTTTTTCTGAATTTTTGGCAAATGAACAGCCAGCAAATTATATTGGTTCTTCAATTATAACATTTGTCATTATTTTTGGAATACATTTTTTTCATTTTTATAAAAAATTGCAAGAAAATAAATTAAAAGAACAAAAAATAATTGCAGGAACAGCCAATGCAAAGTTCGAAAGCTTAAAAAACCAAATCGATCCTCATTTTCTATTCAATAGTTTGAATGTTTTGAGTTCTTTAATAGAAGAAAACCCAGACAATGCACAACGTTTTACGACGTCTTTGTCTAAGATTTATCGGTATGTTTTAGAACAAAAGACAAAGAATTGGTTTCGGTCGAAGAAGAATTGGCTTTCGCCAAAACCTATATGAACTTGTTGAAAATGCGTTTCGAAAACAGCTTATTTTATGAATTGCCAACAACAATAAGCATTCCAGAAGCTAAAGTTGTTCCACTTTCGTTGCAGCTTTTATTAGAAAATACCGTAAAACATAATGTGGTTAGCGAACAAAAACCGTTGCATATTCGCATTTATATCGAAGAAAATTATCTAGTCATTCAGAATGATTATCAAAAGAAAGAAGTTTTGAAAGAAAGACAAGGAGTCGGACTGCAAAACATCATCAATCGATACGGAATTATAACTAATAGAAAAGTTTTGATTGAACAAAATGAACAAACATTCACCGTTAAAATACCTATTTTAACCAAACAGATTACAATTATGGATACAACTGCAAATTATAACGAAAACACAGCTTATTACAGAGCCAAAAAACGTGTGGAAGAACTCAAAGGGTTTT
>NZ_JAQTPQ010000351.1 GCF_028712645.1 Flavobacterium sp.
TAGTTTGAAGACTTTTGCACGTTGGACAACGCTTTTTTTTGAATTTGTCATAAATAAAAAAGTTTATTGAAACGAATTTCAATAAACTTTTGGAAACATCATATTTCATAATGCTTTACAGCATTTTTACCAACTATTTTTGACTATTAAACCTTTCTTTTTATCACATATCAAATTATTCATTTAATCTCAAAGTTTTGGTGTCTTTCGAGGTGTCACTTAATTTTAAAAATTCAAGTGACTCCTCTTACAGAAAACCACCAATACAACAAGATGTTCAACAACATATACAAAATATGTACATCTTGTGTGTAATTATTAGAACTATTAAATTTAATAATAACTAAAAGGTTACCACTTATGAACACTACTGTATCTGTTCTCTTTTACATTAAGAGGGCAAAAGTCAACAACGAGGGTATTTGCCCAATTTACACAAGAGTAACAATCCAATCTAAACGATTTGAGTTTAGTACAAACAAGTATATAAATCCTGAACGATGGTCAAGTGAAGGAACCAAAGTTAAGGGTACTAATGAGGAAGCTAGAACAATAAATAGTCATCTTGATTATTTAAAAAATCAAGTTTTGGAGGCAGAAAAAAGATTGTTCAAAAAAGACATCAAAGTCACAACTGAAAATTTTAAGAATGAATTGTTTGGAATTAAAGAATTCCAACGAATGCTTATTCCAATATTCTAGGATCATAACAACAAAGTCAAATCTTTGGTTGGTCAAGAATTTGCTCCAGGAACATTAGAACGCTATAAAACCTCATTGAAACATACCATTGAATTTCTTCAGTGGAAATATGCAGTTTCCGATATTGACATAAAAGAGATTGACCACGCTTTTATTACTGATTATGAATATTTTCTTAGAAGCGTCCGTAAATGCGCCAACAACACTGCGGTAAAGTACATCAAGAACTTCAAAAAAATAGTCAGGATTTGTATTTCTAACGGTTGGCTGGACAAAGATCCTTTTGCGAACTATAAATCAAAAGTCCGGGAGGTTGAAAGAGAATTTCTATCTCAAGAAGAAGTACAAACCATCTATTCCAAAAAATTTGCCACAGACAGATTAAATCTGGTTAGTGATATTTTCGTTTTCAGCTGCTTTACGGGCCTAGCTTACATTGATGTTAAAAACTTAACGCAATCCAATATTAGCCTTGGTATTGATGGTAAACGATGGATATTCACCCATCGTCAAAAAACCGAATCTCCTTCCAGAATACCATTGCTCCCTATTCCCGAAGAAATAATCCAAAAATATGTCAACCATCCACAATGTATATATGAAGACAGGCTATTACCTGTTCTAAGCAATCAGAAAATGAATAGCTATCTAAAGGAAATAGCTGATGTTTGCGGCATTAATAAAGAGCTAACCTTTCATATTGCCAGACACACTTTTGCAACGACCATAACCCTCACAAATGGCGTTCCAATCGAAAGTGTAAGCAAAATGCTCGGACATAAAAGTTTAAGAACTACCCAACATTATGCTAAGATTTTAGACAAAAAAGTAAGCGATGATATGGAATTATTAAAATCTAAATTAGGGAATTTAAAAAGTAATATCTCGAATGGAACTGATTTATGAGTTTGGTTGATCTAAAATACAACATCATAATGGGTTTGGTTATTAAAATAAAAAAATGCGCCATCAAGTGGACGCCTAAAAGGAATTTCTATACTAAGATTTTTATTATATTTGGTAAAGTCTAAGCAGACATTTTTAAACAAAAAAACTATGTTAACGAAAGAAATACTGCAATCCATAATCAGTTCAGGAGAAGGGCATACCTCTGAATTTAAAGTTAGCCTGCCTGCTAATCTAAAGGGCGTGGCTGAAGAAGTATGTGCCTTTGCAAATGCGTCTGGCGGCATTGTACTTATTGGTGTTGATGACAAAAACAAGATTGTGGGCGTAACAATAGATAATTCGAAGCGTTCAAGTTTGCAGAATATATTAGGTAAAATTTCTCCAAAACTTCCCTATGAATTTTATTTTATTGATGTCGATGGTAAAAATATTGCCGTCATTGATGTTCCTTCAGGAACCAATAAGCCTTATGTCTTGTCGGGCTCGATTTATTTAAGGCAGGGGGCTAATTCACAAAAGCTAACTTCTGCCGAAGAAATACGAAGCTTCTACCAACAATCAGATAAAATCTACTTTGATGAAGCACCCTGTACTGAAGTCGACATCGAGAAAGACATTCCTGTATCTCATATTGATGATTTTAAAGGGCGTGCGAACCTGAATCCTGCCATTGCTGAATTGCAAGTTTTGCAGAATCTAAAATTAATTACTCGTGATGGTTACCTCAAAAACGGTGCTGCATTATTCTTAGCCGAAGCACCCGATCGCTATTTTGAAAAAGCAGTCATTCGCTGTGTGCAGTTTGACGGTACGGATAAAAGATATATTATCGATGATAAGATGATGACCGGCACTTTATTGCAGCAGTATTTCAAAAGTCCGGTTGTAACCAAAATCACCCGGTAGCACAGTTGTTTCCTTACCATAAGTTCCGGATACCATAAATTGGGTTTGCCCAGAACCTCCAGAGATAGAGCCGTTGATGTTGGTGATTTTTGAAGTGCCTCCCATTAATTCTTTCTGCCAGTTAGTAGATCGGCTTTGGTCCCATATTCCATTAATGTCATAGGCGCTTTCCGGATATTCCGTTATGCCGTCGTTCGCAAATGCTTCGGCACGCATAGCAAGGTATTGTTCGGTGTTCATCATTTTCATAAAATGCGGTACGCTACCGGCTCCCCAATGTCATTAAGTTAAGGTTTTTTGATTGAAGATTAACGATTGCTGATTTCAGATTTTTGTGTTAGTAAATAAAAATCCTTCGATTTTACGTGTCTCGCACATCAGAAATCAAAAATCGTTAATCAAAAATATGCAATCAAATTTATCATTCTATCCTTAACTTAATGACATTG
>NZ_JAQTPQ010000103.1 GCF_028712645.1 Flavobacterium sp.
TAAAATAGAAATATGGTTAAAAAATCAAGGTTTTTATCACATAAATTGGTCAAAATAAGAACAATTAAAATATTGTAAAGAATCAAATATTGATCAGTATTTAATCCTTGATGACGATTCTGATATGTTGTATTCACAGAGAAACAATTTTGTTCATGTTTTATCAGATAGTAATAATAAATCCGGGTTCAATGATTTTTATTATGAACAAGCTAGAAAAATATTAAGTACGACTATTGTACAACAAACATATAGGAACTAATATGCAAGAAATTAAAGAAGTATACATGCAAGAGGTTATTGATAAATTTGTATTAAATTATCCTGACGGAGATTTTAAAAATTTTATTATCAATACAATTTCGGGTCAAATGAAATTTTTATATCTTGTTATGTTAGATAATTACAAAGAATCAGATCAATTTAAATTAATCAATAATCCAGATGATATTGATGTAGCTTATAATTATTTTTTAACTATATTCCAACGATTTACTTCAGTTTCAAATATTGAAACAGAAAATATTCAGGAGGATTGACAATGCAAGAGTTTTTAAATAAAATAATTGAGTTGATAATTTTATCATCAGGAATAATCGGATTTTATTTCTTTACAACTGCTATAATGATATTATTCGAAAAATTTTTTTAGTAGGGATTTTATATGTTAATATTATATTTAGTATGTATGTTTATATCTTTATCCGGAACGATTTGGATTTTGAATGATATTTTCATTAAACAAGAAACGGTTATTAAAAATGATTTATTTCTAATAGTTGGTATGTTTATATTGAGTGTTATTCCAATACTCAATTTGATATCAAGTATGATATCAATCCAATTATTTTATATGCAACTATTTCGTAAGAGATAAACATGTCAACATGGATAATACAGTCGAATTTAATAAGAAATGATCAAACATTTCCTTTAGTGGATTCATTGATACATAATGGTATCAATTTCGTTGATGTAGCGGTAATTCCTTTTTCAAATGAACCTCTAGATATTAAGAGTGATGATTCAATATGGATACCTTATGGTTCAACTAAATTATCAAAGATAGCTTTGCAAGAAAATTGGTTGGGATTGTTTTTTGACGAAGAGACATTTAGAGTTGATTGTTGGAATAAAAATCATAACAATATGCTCAATAATGATTCAATCATAATGACAATCAAAGATGCATATGATTTCATGTCAAAATATTATAATGAATATTGGTTTATTAGACCAATCAATGATTTTAAGGCATTTGCCGGTGAAGTTATTAGTGGAGAAGATTTTATTAGTTGGATACAAACTGCTTCTTCTGGGGGATATACATTCACTGATATGCAAGAAATAAGTATAGCTCGACCAAAAAATATACAAGCTGAGTGGAGATACTTTATTGTTGATAGAAAAATAATTGATGGTAGTATGTATCGGTTGAATAATCGAATGTATAAACAACACGAAACTGATGAGGATGTTATTATAGAAGCACAACGACAAGCTGATATTTGGCTACCTCATGATAATTGTGTTATGGATTTAGCTCTAGTTGATAATAAAATAAAAGTTGTTGAATTTAATTGTTTGAATTCTAGTGGTTTTTATGATCACGATTTAGATAAAATTGTTTCATCAGTAACTGATTATTGTGATAACAAAATATTTTTCGAAGAAGATTAGGTAAATTATAATAAAAGCTAATATGATAATAGGTTCGATACTAATTTTATGGGTTATTTTGAGTGTATGGTATTTTACTAGCCAACTAGGAAATAAATTCAGAAAAAATAAATGGTGGGATTTTGTATGGATTCCCCCAATTTTCATAATAATGTGCATTCTTAAAATAGTGATGGATATAAACGAAATATTTAAAAAATAATTTTATTTTTTATAAAAATTTACTATAATATTATTGTTATTTTTATTTCAAGTGAGATATTTTTATGGCAAGAGGTAAAAAATTAAATATTTTTGTTAGATTTGGTTCTTTGAATTTACAAAAACAAAAAGGTAAAAAATCTGATACATATCATTCTCCACCAGCTTCTAAAGGAATTTATGCATTTCCTTTAGTATTACAAGAAAGATTTCTCATTGGTTCTTTAGATAAAACTCAGCACGATATATTCAAAAAAGTAAAAGAAGATGAGTATCGGGATTGGGATGATTATTATGAAAAATTAAGATCAATCAGGCATGTATTTGAAAAGAAAGATGGTACTATTTGGCATCATCTGATTGATTATACTAAACCAAAAGAAATAATCGAAATCAATAAATCTTGGGTAAAAACTACGATTTATGATTGGATCAAAATAGTTGGTCGCGCGAGTATAAATGATCGAATGCCAGATTTAGATGAAAGATTTTATGGAACTAAAATTAAATCGTTTAACCAATCAAATGGTATTTGTGGTAAATATTCGAAAGATCATTATGAAGTATTTTTTGATGAAAAAATATAAAAATAATTTTACTTTCCATAAAAATTTGCTATAATATATCTTTAACTCCTAATAGGAATATTTATTATGAAATACGATATAGAGACTTTTTTAAATTGTGCTTCTAGAGAAGAAGCGCGTTCATTTTTAATGAATAATTGTAAAACTAAAAACGATCTAGTTGAGTTTGCTATTCAATCTGATACTTTTTACTTTAATAAAGGAGCTAGGAAAGAAGTTATCATTGAATCAATTATCGCTCAAACTATTGGAGCTAGACTAAATCATCAAGCAATACTAGATATGAACTCATGAAAGTGAATTTAGATACCAGTAAAAGTAAATTATCAATAATAGCGGTAATTAAAGAATTATCGCTAATTCTTGACGATGAAACTGACGAAGAAAGTCAAGAAAGATTCGATTGTCTTATGATATTAGAAGATTTGAAGAAAAGATCTTCATGTAAAGAATTGATAAAAAATGGTGTAAAATATAATGGAGTAAAATCAAAATATGATTGCCCTATTGATTTAAATGGGCTAGATTATTATCCATTGATATAAAATATTTATTTTTTATTGATTTCATATTATAATTATATCTATATCATTAAATAGAGAATTATTATGAATACTTTTGATTTTACTACATTACCCCTTCATTCAAAATATAGTGAAGGATGGAAAGCTAATTATAATAACGAATCATTAAAATCTTGCCCTTATCCTAAACATTCAGAAGAAGCACGTTATTGGTGTAAAGGTTGGTATGATGCTAATGAAGATGATTTAGTTCTTTTAGATAAAACTGAAAGATATAATCTATACAATAAAACAATATAATTAAAAATAAAATATCAAATACTTTATAAATACCTCATAAGAATTTAAATTTTTAATGAGGTATTTTAAATGTCATTACCAGAAGTCAAATATACTGTTCATAAATTAACAGTCCCTTCTACACAAGAACAAATATCATTTAGACCATTTATTGTAAAAGAGCATAAAGTATTATTACAAGCTCTTGAGATGGGCGATACGGTAAATTTCATCGAAACAATTTATGCTATTATCAAAGCATGTACGTTTGAAAAGCTAGATATTAGTAAATTGCGCATGGAAGATATTGATTATATTTTCCTAAAATTAAGAGCAAAAAGTCATAATCAAATAATCAATTCAAATTATAAGTGTATTAAACCTGACGTTGAAGGTAATCCTTGCAACAAGAATATAAGTGTACAAATTGACCTGGAACAAGTTAAAACATATTACCCTGAAGATTTCAATAAAAATAGAATCATCATGGTAAGTGAAAATGCAGGTATAAAATTTAACAATCCAACATTTGAATCGTTTAAGTTATTATCGAAAATTGAAAATGTCAATAGTTTATTTAATGTAACAGAAGCATTTTTATATTCGTGTATTGAATGTGTTTTTGATGGAGATAATATTCAAGTTCCTGGTATTGATTTCACTCAAGAAGAGATGGTAGAATATATTGAAAATTTAGATAGTAATACAATTGATAAAATCAATCTATTTTTTGATAATATGCCATATACTGGTCTCGAATTAGATGTTAAATGTCCTAAATGTGGAAATAGTGAACATTTTATATTGAAAAATCTTGAAGATTTTTTCGTCTGATGTTCGCTGAGAATGGCGGCGAACTTATTGATTACTACAAGACCAATTTTCTATTACAAAAAAAGCACAATTTTTCATTATCTGAAATAGAAAATATGGTTCCATTCGAACGTGAAATTTATATAATGTTATTGTTAGAATTATTAGAAAAAGAAAAAAATACACCCAAGTAAAGGATTACTTATGGCAATAAAATTACCGTCATTTTTGAATGCTTCTAAAATAATATCAAAGAAAAAAGATATTGTACAAGATAATATCGTTAAAAAAGAAATTCCTTTAGAAAAAGACGAAAAAGAAAATTTTGCTAAAAGGTTGTATGAACCACAAAAGCAAGATGAGCCAAGTATTGAACGCGTTCCAAATAAAGCTAATAATGAAAACAATAGCGAAGGTTTTAAACAAATAACAAATGCTATACAAAATAATGCTAGTATACAAAACTCACACGATACTCAATCTGTATCATATTTAAAACGAATTTCTGATGATTTATATGGTATAAAAAATTTCCTATTCAAGATGGATTTTGATAAGGATACAGATACAAATAATGATACAACGAGTGGTAGTATTTTAGATATATTAGGATCAGCAAAAGACTTTTTTAAAAAATCAAAAAAAGTACCAAAGGGCTTATCAAAATTAACAAAAACAGGAAATACATTAGCTAAATCAACAATCAACAAACCTGTTTCATTTGCTCAAAATTCTCTATCGAAAGTTAGTAAATTAACTTCTAGTGTATCTGATACAGCAACAAATAGTATATCAAAAATAAAAAATATTTCAATTAAAAATAATTCTTTAAAAAATATTGGAAATATTTCAAAAGTACTAGCGGATAAAGGTTCTCCAATAATGAGAACCGCAGGACAGATGTTGGCTAGATCTGCTCCAGCTTTGGTTGAGGGAGCTGTTGCTGCTGCCCCTTATTTAGCTGTTGCGACTGCAGGATATGTAGGCTATAAAGCTGGAGAACAACTCAATAAAGCAATGGAAGGCACTGAAATCGGCGCATGGAAAGATAAATTATTTGATTCTATCTTTTCAGGTATAGACGATTTAACTGGTGGATTATTAAGTGGAGTTGATCCATCAAAAAGAAAACAAGCTGAAGAATCTGACAAGAAAAAAGAAGATGATAAAGAAACTTTATTCGAGAAATTAAATGAAAATCTGGATTCATTAAGCGATCAAATAAAGGCATCGATGGGCGATATTGAAGCTCAAGATAGAATTTTTGCAAGAAGTGCGACTGGACAATCAACAACTACAGATAAAGTAGCTGGATCTATTAGAGAAGGTGTCGCAGATCTTACTGGTATTAAGGAAGGATCAACATCAAGAGGTGGTAAAGAGTTTAAAGATAAATCTGTGATGATTATGGATAATTTGATGAAGGATTTTCAATTAACACCTGAACAAGCTGCAGGTGTTATGGGTAATCTTGGTCATGAATCTGGTGGTTTAAAACAGATGCAGGAAATAAATCCTACTTCTGGTAGAGGTGGTTTAGGCTGGGCTCAATGGACAGGGGATAGAAGAAAGAAATTTGAAGCATACGCTGCTGCTCATGGATTATCTACAAGTTCCGATGAAGCAAATTATGGTTATTTGAAGGAAGAATTAACAACTGGTGCAGAAAAAGGCGCAATCGATAGAGTTAAACAGTCATCTGATTTAAAAGGTGCTGTTTATAATTTCGAAAGAGGATTTGAGCGCAGTGGTGACGTCAAGAATGGACAAGTAGTTAAACCAACACAATATCAAAGTAGATATGATTATGCAAATACTGCTCTAGCAGCATATAATGAAGCTAAAGGTATAAAAACGAGTAACGAAGTTAGTGCTAAAATTGCAAATGAAACAGTTTCAAATTTGAACTCTACATTAGTGCAGGATACTCAAAATGCGATTGATCGTGGAGTGAAATATAATTATGGTTCAAAAAATTCATCTAGCGGTTCAATTGATTGTTCTGGTTGGGTGATGGAATTGAATAAAAAAATGAGTTCAGAATTAGGTGATCCGGATACTATTAAACAAGCAGTTAATACTATGGATAAAGGGGCTGCTCAAGGTGGAGCCGCGGGTATTATTCAAGCAGTAGGACAAGCAACAGGTAAAGAATTAAGCGGTAATGATGTTAATGCTGAAAATTTAAGAGAAGGAATGGTCATAGGTATAGATCATTCTCAAAGTGGAGCAAAAAGTGGAGCAGGTAGATATAAAGGTATAGATCATATAACACAAGTTGTTAAAAATCCAGAAACAGGTGAGATGATGATTAGCGAATCATCTAGTAAGAAGGGGGTACATTTAACAAATGCTAATGACTGGCTCGAACGAAATAAAGATAAACCAAAATATGCAGTTGACCCATATGCTAATATTCGTGGTGAAGATGGTACCATTCAAACTGAAACAAAACCAAAAAGTATAATGTATGATTCAAAAACCGCGAATCAATATTTAAGTAATAATACCCAGGGTATAAGTACACAATATGGAGATAATAATAAACCAGTTGAATATTCTTCATTTGTTCCAAGTACATATAATCAACAAAATTTTGCAAATCAAGGGCAACTAAATCAAGTATCTAACCCATCAATTAATACTGGCAGTTATTCTAACCAATCAAATAATATTGCACCATATAATACTATTTCAAGTGGAACTACTATATCAAATAATGAAATTCAGCCAGTTTCAAGTATGGTTAATACTGGAATAGATTATTCAACTAAAAATGATAGTATGAGTAATATAAACAGTGTATTCAGAGAAGTAAGTAATGATGATACTACAACTAATACACAACAATTATCATCTGCATTAAGTTCAGCAACATTTAATATACAAAATGCTAGTATCAATAATGCCAATGCTAATATAAATCAAGAAAATCAACAAACGGGATCGGATGAATCACAATCAACAAGTGAATCAAATATCACAAATGATAATACAAATAATGGATATAATACTTCTTCGATTGTAGATAATAGTAGTATCATCAATAATCCAACAGGTGGAATATTAAATTCTATTAGTAATGGTATTGGATCAATATTGAATCCAATTAGTGCTATAACGAATACGATTGGAAGTATAAGTGCAAATCCAATTAGTAGTATTATTGGAGCATTTACGAATTCTGCAAATACAAATCAATATGCAAATAATATTTCTCCTATAACAAGTAATTTATCAAATGAACCAACTTCAATATTACAAAATGTATTATCTAGTGGATTAGGTGGAATTACTAATGTTGCAGGGGGATTATTGAATAGTATCATTGGTACTGCTAATGCATCAGAAAATTTATATAATGCTTCTCCGTTGATGACAAATATTGTACCACAAAATGATATAAGAAAAAATAGTGATATAGCTAATACCGCACAAACATTTTTTACAAATAATAATGAAATAGGATCAAAACAAAATTCAATAACAAACGATGAAAATATATTATCACAAAATAATTCTAATTTAATTAGTAGTATTAGGTCTCTTGATAAGAGAAATATAGTTGGCTCAAATACTAATCAATATGAGAGGGATTTAATTCCACAAAACAATACTACGCAATTATTAAATAATGGAATAAATTTAACAAGACAAATAGGTTCAGGTGATATAATTGGGACAATTAATAATGGAAGTGATTTATTGAATAGTTTATCACAAACATACGTACCTCAACAAAACCAATCTGTTACTGGTAGATATGATACGAATACGAATAATTATTCATTAGAAAATTCACTTAACCCTAATAATTCTATATTTAATAATTCTTTGAGCAGAATATCTGCAACAAATGAAGGAATAAATGAATATGAACAACCAAATGTTACTACAAGTGCAACTAGCTTTTTTAAGAATGAACGAGATAACAATCAGAAGACAAATACACTAGATAATTATTCATCACAATCATTTGTAAATGAAACGAATAATACTAAAAATAATAAAGATAACAATATAATGAATACGTTATCATATGATACTAATAATATAACAAATAAATTATATGATAATAAATTAGAAAGACAAGATAGTAATATTGGCGATTTTATTACGAATAAAACTATTGAAACAGATTCTGTCGTTGCTAAGAGGAATACACCCCCAATAACTATACAACAACCTCCTACACAAGTTATTCAACAAAGTGGAGGTAAGACAGGAACGGTTGCACCGATGAGAACTAAACCAAATGATAGTGCATTGAGAAGGATTTTTGATAATATGTTAGCTCAAGGAATCTAATCTATATCTTATATAATTATCATGTAGATCTTGTAATAAATCATCCATGATCCTATTAGTATTATCAAAAGAAGATATATTTAAATAATTGGTAATACTATGTAATACCATAATTTCTTCTTTATTTAAAATGTGGGTGAAATAATTATAGACTTTTTGATTATTTAAAGTATTACACAATGTAATATAATTATTGATTAACAATATCACATCAATATTACATAATAAAAGGAATCTTCTTATAGTTTTTCTTATAATAAGAAGATTCCTTAGATCTCTTTTAAAAAAATAACCAGAATAATCTTGTTTGATTACTGATACGATTTCTTTCATATTTTATTGTTTTGGTGTTCTTTTTTGTCTTACTGGTTTAATTACTTCAACCGTATCTTCTTTATTAGTTTCTATTGATTCATTGATATCAGCCCGTATTTCTTCCTGCGTAAGAAATGGACAATTTAGTTTATAATTTAGATTAGGATTAGGCAATCCTTTGATACTCACTAACAATTCACCCGATATTGGATGAGCCCACCCGTATATTGTAGCGATTGCGGTAGGTATAGGTTTTCTTATTTCTGACATTCAATTCTCCTTAATATAAAATATAAAAGTATTTATAATTAACAATCAATATTAAATTTTTTTAGTGAATTATATAATTGTCCAGGTGTTACTCTATATGATTTTTTATGTATTAATGGACAACCTACTTCTTTAAATGACCAAGCTATTAGTTCAGAACAAAACCATTTATTATCATCCTCCCAATTACGATTAAAAGGGTATCCTATTATTGCTAAAATATCATATGGTTTACCAACTTGCGTTCTAACCAATTCAACGATTGAGTTTGGTGCACATGGTATATCTATTTCTTCATATCCGATATTTTCAATTATTATATTTCTAAAAGGATATTCGCTTACTCCATTATTTTTTAATTCAGAATCTATTATCGTATTCGTCATACAATCAACAATCCCACAATGGCTATATTTACTATTCGTTAATAATCGTATTATCCATGATTGAAATGAATTATCATAAGTAAATATAACTTTCATATTATCCTCTCAATGCAGTAGCAATATCAGATATAGTTATTGAATATCCTAATTGTTCCGCCCTACTTATATTTTTTAATGATAGATTAAATAATGCTACATATTGTAAAGAAGTAATCGCTCCTGCTTGAACCCAAGCATACATCATATTTTGTGTATCAGAAAGTCCCATATTTAATGGAGCAGTATTATTACCTTGTAAATAATCTTTTATTATTAGTGCAATTGATCTTAATGGACTCGTTAAATTCGTACAATGGTCTTCAACCACAGCTCGTAGATTTGTACTACCTAACCAAACCATGAATATATTCATTGGAATAGAACCATGTATAGATATATCTTTTCTATTAATAATAGCTTCGATTATAGCATCATTGCCTGATATTATATGAGGAGCGATTTCATTAGCGAGTGGACCACTCACTAATTCTGTATATAATTCTTGTGGGGTCATATATTTCTTCCTTAAAAATTAGTATAAAAATCCAAATTATCTTTTAAATATAATGATAAATTATTTGATTCTTGATCATTTAACCATTTAGTAAATAACCCGCTTACATATATATATCCCGAAAATGGAAATGATCCAGCATATCCCATACCCCCAATATGAAATTGGGCGCCTAATTGATAATCTGCTCTAACTGTACCGATTGGTACAGTATAATTTGAGTGTTGAAAACTACACGGTTCACCAAGGATCTTAATTGATGTATCGATGGGATAAGTAGTCTTCCATCTCAATATTGATAAATACAATCTATTTGTTAAAAATGAATCACTATATGTAAAAAATTGTCCAGTTTGCCAACCATTTCCTCCTGTATCATTTATAACACATCGGATATTTCGTGAAGAAGGTATAAAAGACATTGATATACAAAAATTTGAATAATCGGTTGCATTATCGTCTAATCTTAATAATGGTTCTTCATTAATAGAAATAGTTGTGAGTTCAAATAAACAAAATGTGGTGAATTCAGATCCTATAGTTGTAATCACCCCAGAGTCAGTATAAAATCCAGTATTATCGTAATTTGCGGAGGTTCTACTAAAACATCTACCATATGTACCATTACCAATATTTGCCCCTGTACCAAAATTTTTAGCGTGTTTACCACCAATAATATCGATTGGAAAATTACCACTATTCACCCACAAATGCTTAAGAGAAGGAAATTCTTGTACTATCGGTATCATGCTTTACTCGCTTGTAATACATCTTTTGAGTAATATAAATTACCACTCGTTAGAGGTACTCCAATTTCATTTTTTAATATCACACGAATTTTTTTCGGTAATCTCCCGAGCCGTTTTTTAACACTAAATGATTTATTATACGTCGTTGCTGTTGTAGATAATGGCAACACCCCAAGTAAATATAAATTGCTCTCGTCCGTCGTAACTGATAATGATTCTGGGCCAGAGCTAAAATTTATCCCGTCGTTTGATACTTTTATAAATACACAAATTTGTTTTAAACTCGCTGGAGGATTTGTTGTCGAAGCTTCAACTTCGATATTAACATCATAACAGTTTGTTGTATCAAGATCAATACTTGCACAATATGTTGCAGATGCGAGAGTAGGAAAATTTGAACAAGTTAATTGTGTTCTAGTTCCATCTACGACTTGATTTATCGTCATCAAACTTGAAACTTTATTAATTAATAACCTTACTAATCCATTTAATCCACTATTTGCCGTTGAACTAGAAGCAGTTGTTTCATTGATAGCACCGAGTTCAGTAGCAATACTTGATAAATTTCCCCCCGATTCTAATGCAGCACCATTCGGTAATGGTAATGTTGTTACACTGATTGGTTGTACACTTTGATAAAAATTACCAGATACTTGTAATGGATTGGCTCTTAATTGCGTATCAGTCAATCCTGCCCAATTAAAAGTGACAGGTATTTGAGTCTGATCACTCGCAATTACAACTGGCTTTGAATTAGCCATTATAGATTGACCATTATCAGACAATTTATTGATTATATTTACTAAAGAAGTATCTGTCGCAGCTCCAGTGGGTAAATTACTTGATGAAATTGTTGCATCAACAGTAAGTGCTCCAGAAGGTGTCGTTTTAACAGCAACATAATTGCCGTTTGATGCTTTACCATAAATAATACCTTTAGTAACTAATGCATCAGTATTATCTAATACAGGTACATTTATTGCATGTACTTCAGATAAAGTTGAATTTAATTTTTTAATAGCTTGTAATCTGAAAACATTTTGTGCGGTATTTCCATTTACATATCTTATTCTAAAAAAACTCCCCTCACACATTACTTGATAAAAATAATCTTGAGGTGTACCTGGAGAGGATACTATAA
>NZ_JAQTPQ010000352.1 GCF_028712645.1 Flavobacterium sp.
AATGTCCTGTAAGTATAAAGCAAAAAACAAATAGTCTTTCGAATATTCCGATATAATTTCCAGCGTTTTCCAGCGAATCATCGTTTTTGTTTTTGCTTTCTGGAGTCCAAACCGAAATGATATTTTTAATAATTATTGAAGTGGGTTTTGTTAGCAATAAAATTCCTGTAATTAATATCCAAAACTGATTGTTGAAAACACTAAAGTCAACGGATAAATTTTTGTAAAGACCCGCAATTAGTACAATTGCTATTAAATGCAGGATTTGGTCAATAACAAACCAATTTCGTTTTGTTTTCTTTTTTTGAAATTGCAATTTCAAGAAATCTATAAATCCGTGAGTTAATGCAAGTGCTAACGCAAACCAACCAAAAGACATTTCGCTTACGAATAGCCAAGCTAAAATTCCGTGCAAAAGGATGTGAATGTAAAGGTATTTACTTCGGGATTTTTTATTTTCTTTATCCAAAACCCAAGAAGTGGGTTGTAATAAAAAATCGCCTAATAAATGTGCTAAAAGTAACTTTACAAAAATAATCATACGCTAATTGTTTTGATTTTATTTCTGAAATATTTTTCCATTTCCATCACTAAATCAAATTGAGCACGTTTTCGTCTTCGGCTAACTGCTGCTTGATTTATTCCAAGTTTTACGCCAATTTCCTCCTGTGAAAGCGATGGATTTTCGATAGTTGTCAAAACAAATTCGGCCGATTGTGCCAGCCAATTATCCATAAATACTAAGCTCAATCGCAACATCAAATTGATTTCGGCATCAAATGCTTCGTTGCCAGAATGGATGGCTAAATTGATTTTTTGCTTCTTTAAGGTCTCAAAAACTTCGCCTGAGCGAGAAAAAGCAGTGCCATTACTTTCGGAAATTTTGTCTGCCTTATAAGTCATATCTCCAAAACCAATGCTCATTCTAACATCCAATTTTAGCGATTTAAAATACGATTTTATTTGTAAAGCACTAATCAAAGCTTCTTCAGGATTCTTGACTACCAATTGGAATTCATCACCTCTGTAAATCTCCCATTCTATTGGGTTTTTCCCAAAAGTGTTCAATAATTTCTTCAAACCATCCATCCAAATTTCGGATGATAATTTCCTGGAATTAACTATGTCTCCTGTAATTATGCTTATCATATTTCAAAAGTAATTAAAAAAGTATTTAAAAAAACAATTTCTATGCTTTAATAATTACCAAAAAGCGTAATAATTAAAAATATTACCAAAAAGCGTAATAATTAAAAATATTACTAAAAAGAGTAATGTTAGTTAACTTGAAAAATTAATAAAAAACAATTTCCTGAAATCTGATTTTGACTTATCTTTGAAATTCAATGGAAGCAATAAAAATAATAGAATGCCCAAGAGATGCAATGCAAGGAATAAAAACTTTTATTCCTACAACTAGAAAAGTGGCATACATTCAGTCGTTACTTCGTGTAGGTTTTGATACTATAGATTTTGGAAGTTTTGTCTCTCCAAAAGCTATTCCTCAAATGCAGGATACAGCCGAAGTTTTGGCACAATTAGATTTATCACAAACTCGAAGTAAATTATTAGCCATAATTGCCAACACACAAGGCGCAATTGCCGCATCGCAACATCAGCCCATTCAATATTTAGGATTCCCATTTTCGATTTCTGAGAATTTCCAAATGCGGAATACGCACAAAACCATAGCAGAATCGGTGATAACGTTACAAGAAATTATTGAAATTGCTGATAAAAGTAATAAAGAAGTTGTGGCTTACCTTTCGATGGGATTTGGAAATCCGTATGGTGATCCTTGGAGTCTAGAAATTGTTGGCGAATGGACAGAAAAACTTTCGAATATGGGTGTGAAAATCCTTTCGCTTTCTGATACCGTTGGCAGTTCTACTCCAGAGGTAATTCAATATTTATTTTCGCATTTAATTCCAAAATATCCCAAGATTGAATTTGGAGCTCATTTGCACACCACACCAGACAAATGGTTCGAAAAAAATGATGCCGCCTACAATGCTGGTTGTCGCCGATTTGATGGTGCTATTCAAGGTTTTGGAGGATGTCCAATGGCGAAAGATGTTTTAACAGGCAATATGCCTACAGAAAAATTATTATCTTATTTTACTTCTAAAAAAGAAAACACGAATAGTAATCCATTGAGTTTTGAAAGTGCTTACAATGAAGCTTCAAAATTATTCGGAGACTTTCATTAGGAAATACTAATATTCCAAAACTTTCGTTGTAAATTTACATTCCCAAGTATTTAAATATTATGAATAAAATTATAGGAATATTTATCCTTTCTATTTTCTTGTTTTCCTGCTCCAGCAATTTAGATTTTAATCAAGTCAATGACTTAAAATTAGAGCCCGTTATTATTTCTAATTTGGCAACTTTTGATGTTCCTGCCAATCAATTTGTCATTAATGGAGCAGAGCAATCCGTATTTTTTGACACAGAAACTTTCGATGTTTTTAGGGACACCTTTTTTAATACAAGTCTAGTAAAAACTGATTTGTATTTTGAAATTGATAATACCATAAACAGAGCATACACAATTGACATGTATTTTCTTAATGGCAGTAATTCAAATCTTTACACGGTTTCTTTTAATATACCAGCCTATACTGGAGTTGAAAATTTGGTTACCCAAACTGAAATATTTGAAAATGCAAAATTGGATGTATTAAAGAAAACTAGGAAAATTGCTTTTAAGGTTACAATGCTGCCAGGACCAGCATTAACTGAAAGCAGTCCTGGAAGCTTAAAATTGCGTTCAAGTGCAACAGTTTATTTAGTAGTGCAATGAAAAAATCAGTTTTAATTATTTTTTTATTGGCATCGAGTAGTTGCTTTTCTCAAAACAAGCAAATTTTATACAACTTTACTTCGGTACCACAATCCTTGTTGACTAATCCAGGTTCAGATGTAAAATATCAATGGTATTTTGGGGTTC
>NZ_JAQTPQ010000104.1 GCF_028712645.1 Flavobacterium sp.
TGTATCAAATCTATTGCTAGTTGGTTGCTCCTCAGCAGAGCCAATGTCCTCTTCAATTTGACGGAGGTAATTTAACTAATCTAAAATAAAAAATCACCAACTATTTTTGACCACATTACCTTTTTTACACAAACTCTTTTATAGTACTCATAAACATATATAAGTTGCTTATTCTGCCATTAATAATATTAACTTATTAATATTTTCATTTCTGATGTTTACTCTTAAGTTGATTAAATTTTAGTATTGATTAGATTGTAAAATGAGATTTATTTGTGATACTATTTTATAGAGTTCTTCTTATATTTTGCTTCCTATTTTTTATTGTTATGTCATAACACAAATAATATTTACTGTGTTTATGTGTGTTCTAATGATATATTTCCCCTCTTCATTTAAGATACAATTTCCTTTTTATGGGGATTTATTTTTACTGTTTTTTATGAATTATTATCAAAAGACCAATTAATTTAGGATGATACTTTTGGATTTAGTTAAATTTTTTTAATGAAAATATTATGCTATTATTCTAGTAGTAAACTATATTGAATAAGTTAAAAAAAAAGAGGCTGTCTTTTGACAGCCTCTTTTATATAAATAAATTCAACTATTATTGTAAATAATAAGGAGTTTTAGTGTTTACAGTGAATAAATCTGCATTACTTACATCTGGAACATTTGCACTATTAGAAGAATATTCTGATGTAGGATATATCAATCTATTTGGTCTTTTTGTTTCAGTTACTCCGAAAGGAAGTGGTAAAACAGGATAACCAGTTCTCATATTATCTATATATAACTCAATTCCTTGCCATTCAGCTAATGCAAGATATTTTTGAGTCATAATGGCACTAATTTTGTCAGTAGATCCAGTCCAGCCTAAGCCATTTTTACCATCTATAGCTGTTAAATAAGTCGCTGCATTAAGAGTAGCAGGAGTATAAGTACCAAAAGGTTTGCTGTAAAAATCAAATGAAGCAGTTACTCCGTCTTCAAAAGCTTGTTGCGCACTACCTGTCATATAGCCTCTTTGAAAAGCCTCTGCTTGAAGAAACTTGCTTTCAGCAGCAAGCATCAAATAAGCATCTCTTCCAGCTCCATTAGCATCAGAACCCAAACGGCCAATAAAAAATGACGACATTCTGGAAATTGCAGCAGCAGGGAAAATACCTTGTACATTTCCAACCACAACACCTCCGATTGTAGTAAATATGTTAGCTCTTCTAGGATCTACAATTCCAGTAGTGATGTTAGCATCATTGATAGTGCCATTTACTAGTTTTGCAGCAAAATCTCCAGCAGCATTGGCCCTATTAGATGATGTCCAAGCATTTAAAGCTTCATTTAAACCATAAGTTCTGTAAACTGGTGATCTAGACTGGAGTGTGCTTAAATCATAACCAGGGTTAACTGCTACGTCTTCAGAAATGAAATCTTGATTTGCATTTAATGCAGCAAATCGAGTAGTCCTTAAAGTTACAAGAGCAGCATCAGTAGTTTTAGACAATCTCATCAGCATTTTCAACTCAATTGTATTGATGAATTGTATCCATTTGTTTGTGTCTCCACCAAATACGATGTCTTCTGAGCCCAAATCAACAACATTGGTGCTTGGGTTATTAAAGAAATCCCTTGCTTCATCTAACTCTGCAAATAATTTAGGGATGATAGTTTTGTCATCATCATATTTAGGGGCACTAATTTTAGAATCAAAAGCTTCAGAATAGGGAGCGTCTCCATATAATGCAGTTATATAATCCATACACATTACTTTCATTACTTTAGCTACTCCAAAATGGTAAGAATAATCAGAATAAGTGTCTTTTTTATCTAAAATATCCTGAAAATTATCTCCATAAAGATAAGCATTTTCAAAACAAGTTCCATAATTAGCACTACTATATTTGTAGTTGTAGGCCGCATCAGTAGTAGTGTAACCACTATTTAAACCCCAAACATAGGCCAATTTATTCCCATAATTACCTAATGTAATGATCTGGTAAGTAGTGTAATTATTTAATGCGCCAGCTAACATTTGGTTAGGGGAGAGTGCATTAAATTCAGCTTTATTCGTTTGTTTTGAATTTACATCAAGGTAATTTTCACAAGATGTAAAGACAAGTAACATTATTATGCTACAGTAAAATATTTTTTTCATAATATATTATTTAATTATTAAAAAGTAGTGTTTATGCTGAAGCCAAAAGTACGTGTTGATGGGTATTGAGCATCACCTATCCATCCAAGACCATTTCTAGATGTATTGGTAAGAGTTCCTGTTGGGTTTCTTGCAGCATTAGATGTAGAACTGTTAACTTGATTTGAAGCTTCAGGGTCAGCATAACCTTTGTTGTTAGAAGCAAGAATAATAAATGGGTTTCTTGCGTTCACACTAAGTTTAAATGTTTGTATTCCAATTTTTTTCAAGACATCTTTTGGTAAAGAATAGCTTAAAGAAATCTCTCTAACTTTAAATGCTGTTGCATCAGTTAAATTGTGTGCCCCTAAATTAGACGCTTGTCCATAAAAAGTTTGAGTTCTATTGGCTGCGCCAGTATTTTGAAAACCACCACCAGTTAAGGTAGTATTAGGTACAAAAACACCTGGACTAGTTTGCTGAACTGAACCCGGGTATAGGAACCCAACGTTTCTGTCAAATGCTGCTGATTCGACTAAATGTCCATTCCAAGTAAGGTTGTATTTTGTTTGAGAAATAAAATAACCACCAGTTCTGTAATCCATAGTGAATGACAAACCGATTCCTTTGTATTCAAAACTATTGGTAAATCCTAAGATATAATCCGGAGTTACTTTACCTAAATTTTGAAATGCAGAAGTTGGGGTTGGTTGCCCTGTAGCATCTACAATTACATTTCCGTTTGGATCTCTAATCCAATCTGTACCTGTGATGTATGGGAAAGACATACCTTTAACAGCCGAAATGTCTGCGGCTATTTGAGAATTTCCAGAATCTGTTATTACTACTTTATCTGACTCACCTGCACTAATAACTTTGGTGTCATTAGCTGTATATGAAATTCTTCCATTCCATTTGAATGTTGGAGTGTTAAAAGGCATAAAACCTAAATCAATTTCAATTCCTTTACCTCTAAGTTGTCCAGAGTTCGTTTTTTTAGTTAATAAACCAGTGGTCGTACTAAGGGATGCATTTGTAATTAAATCATTAGTATCTGTTAAATAACCTGCGACATCTAAAGTTAATGCTTCTTTAAAGAAGCCAAAATTTAAACCCCCTTCATAAGTTGTGTAAGTTTCAGGTTTTATATTTGGATCAGTAATTCCATAACTATTATTATAAGAGTTACCGGTGCCAGAATAAGGGAATCCTGTAGCTGAGCCAGCTAAATCTGTAAGTTCATAAGCTCCAACTGGATCTAGTGAACCAACTTTCGTATAGTTAGCATATACTTTCAAATTAGTTAATATTGAGTTACCTTTTAAAGCATCAATTGCTTTTGTTGGAACGAATGAGGCACCTACTGAAGGATAAAAATAAAACTGGTTCCCTTTTGCTGCAACACTATTTCCTTCATATCTTCCAGTTACGTTTAAGAAAAGATAATCTTCATAATTAAAATCAAAATTTGCAAATGTAGCAACTGATCTCGTTTCATAAGTATTATTGTTCATTGAAGAAGGACTTGCAGGATTCAAAACATTAGTGATGTTGTAAAATCCTGGAATTGCTAAATTAACACCACCTTGTGAAACTCTTTTGGAATAATTATATTGCATATTCTCACCAAGGTTAAATTTCATTCCAATTTTATCAGACAATTCGTAATTGAAATTAGCCATTATATCACCATAATAAAAAGTGGATCCGTAATTTGATTGGTAAAATTCAGCTGCAGAAGAAAAATCTCCATCTGAAGTGGCCGGAGCTATTAATTCATTAGAATAAGAAATTTGATTATTGTTTCTTAATTGAACGGATCCATTATAAGCAAGTTCAAAATGTTTGTTAATTTCATATTGGGCACTTCCTCCAAAGTTAATGTAATTACGAATTTCATTTAACCTATTGTTGTCTTTTGCCCAATAAGGGTTTTGGTAATATCCATTCCATCCATAAATACCTCTGTTTTTAAATTCCCCAATAGGAATGCTAGAAGCAGCTTGTAATAAGTTGGTTAAAAGAGTATAGTCAGATCGAGAAGTAGAGGCATTAACATTTGCCTGTTTTGTGTTTTGATTGTTAAAAGTAACAGTACCTGCTAAAGTTAATTTATTTAATTTCTTTCCAGCATTAAAAACAAAATTATTTCTGTTTAAGTGATCTCCTTCTACAATAAAATCACGACTAACATTTCCTAAACTGAAATTTACGTAGGAATCATTCCCTCCAACACTTACGTTCAAATTATTCTGATAAATTGAACCTTTATTGTAAAAATCTTTGATATTGTCATATCCTTTTGTAGAATAGGTAGTTAAAACATCTCCGTCTGGGCTGCCGGGAATACCAACAGTATAAGGAGCACCATCCATTAATTCTCCCCAGCCACCATTTTCTTGGCGATCACGTGAACCATACCAACCTTGACCATATTTTGTTTGTCTTTCAGGAACAAAGCTAATGTCTTCAGTATCAAAAGTTGAAGTAAAAGTAACACTCATTTGTTCATCTTTAGTCCCTTTTTTAGTTTGAACCAGAACAACTCCTTGTTTTCCTTGTGAGCCATATAAAGCAGCTCCTTGAGCGCCTTTTAAAACAGTCACATTTTCAATCATTTCAGAAGGTAATGTTGCAAGCACATCAGCTGCAGAAATTACATTGTCAATTACAACTAATGCTTCTGTGTTTCCTGTAAATGATAACATTGAACGAATTCGAATTGAATTTGTGCCGCTAACGCCATTTGAAGTAGCATTGACAGTCAACCCAGAAACTTTACCAGCCAATGATCTTACAATATCAGGGTTGTAGGCTGCTTTTAATTCTTCATTAGAAACGGTTGAATAAGAAGACGTAACAGCCGCTTTCTTTTTCTTGATACCAACTGCACCTGTGACTACAACTTCTTCAAGAACTTGTGAGTCATTTTGCAGTTTTACATTAACCTTGGCTGAACCAGCCGTAACTTCTTGGGTCTTCATCCCAACATAGCTAAAAATCAAGACTTGGCTTGATGTTGCTTTGATGGAATATTTTCCGTCAAAATCAGTTTGTGTCCCAGATTGAGTTCCTTTTACTAATACACTCACGCCTGGTAAAGGCAGTCCTGCATTATCAGAAACAACACCCGAAACAGTTCTCTCTTGCGCAAAGGTTATTTGCGTCATAAGTGCTATTAAAAGCACTAAGAATCCATTTAACTTTAGTTTCATTTTTAAATATTTTGAATTAGTTGGACAAAAATCTTAATAATTTGTTAACTTTCCTAACATTTATATTGATTTTTTATGCGCGCATATGAAATTTAACATTTAACATATGCAATGAATAGTGTTATATTTTTTTATAATTTTAAAAAACACTAAAATTTTACATTATAACTTATGTGTATTATTGTGTTATAAAATTTAATTTCTTGACCCGCTATACTTCCATTGGCAAAAGCTAACTTTAACAGCCCATTTTTTGTTTGAATCCCCATTCCTAGTCCAAATCCTAGTAAATTCCCTCTGTTCTTAGTGCTATTGTCTTCATAATGTCCATAATCTATAATTGTATGCAGGTATAAATTAGGAGAAGCTATATATCGATATTCAGAAATGATGGCAGTCATAAAATTGGCTTGCAGACTATTTTCTGCAAATCCTCTTATGGAATTGATACCTCCAAAACGGTACAATTCATTGATAATATAAGTGTCGCTTTTTAGTAAATAATTTTGATAATTTATGTTAATACAGTTTTTCTTGTTTAAATAGAAATTATGCATTGCATTGAGGTTTATAAAATACTGTTTGCTTGTCCCTGCAGTTTCCGCCAGATCGGTTGTCGCTCTTTTTCCTATACCTATATTGAGTGAAACACTCGATTTTTTTGAAAAAGTTGCATTATCGTAATCCAATTTCGAATATTCTAAATTGGAAGTCCAATAGGAATTTTTGTAATCGCTAATCGTGGAATTGTTTGTGTTTTGAATATCGCTGGATTCAGTAGATTGATAGCCTAAATAGATTCGAGTGTTATAATGTATAAAATAACCTAAATCTATGGCTGTTTTGGTGTTTTGATAGATACTGTCTTGTTTGAATATATGAATTTGAGCTTTCATACCTATTGGGCTTTTAAATAAATAAGGTAAATCGATACTAGCTTTAAATGTTTTCTGATTGTTTCCGTTGCTTTTCCAATAAAGTGAAAATTGCTCACCCGCCCGTAAGGTGTTTTCTAAGGTTAAATCTAAGTATCCATTGAAAGTTAATTGATGCTTTTCGTTATTGGAAAAACCAATGAATCCATCAAAGGTGTTTGATTTTCTTTTTTCGAGATAAACATAAACTTTGGTGGTGTCCTTTGTGAATAAAATCTCTGGATATTTTATTTGGTTTACAAATCCAAATTTTTCAAAATCATCGTGAATTTGTCTTACGATATCTTTGTTGAAAGTGTTTTTGTGGTATTTTCTGTTGACTTGCGTTAAATGTCCTTCAGGAAAACTGTTTTTTTTGTTGGCTTTGTCATATTTAACAACAATCGAATTTATTTGCCTTTGTTGACCAGATTCAAATTGTAATTCTGCATAAAGAGATTCGTTTTGCTTATGAATGTTGATTAGCTTTAATCTTGCCAATGCAAAACCTTTTTGTTCCAGTTTTTGCAAAGTTTGATTCAAAAAGGGTTCTACTTCACTGTAAGATAGAATTAGAGAATCCTTTTTTTTATCCAATAATATCAAATCGTTTATTGCGGAATTTCTACCTATATATATATGTATAAATTTTATTCTTTGACCTAAACTAAATTTTGCCACATAACTAGAGTCATTTATCTTGGTGTTTTCGAGAATTTGGTTTTCGATATAGCCTATTTTCAATAGTTTTTCTGAGACTAAATCCATCTCGTTGCTTATAGACTTTGTGTTTTTGTGAATTGAAATGTAACTCAAGGAATCAATAACACTACATTCGGTAGTAGAGCTTCCAATGAGTTGCAAATGAAAATTTTGGGCAGAGCAATTCCAGCCGAAATGGATAAACAATAATAAGAATGCAAAATATTTCAAAGTGGATTTAAATTTTACTAAATGTAACGCAAATATCTAACGTTTGTGATAAAAATCATAAGGTTAAATAATCTTATTGAAAATTAATTAATTATGATTTGTTTAGTGAAAAATATTTTCTACATTTGCAACCCCGTAAAAAGCGGGAATTTTATAAACAAGTAATTTTTAGTATTTAACTATGCCAACTATTCAACAATTAGTAAGAACAGGAAGAACTCAAATCACTAAGAAGAGTAAATCGGTTGCTTTAGATTCTTGTCCTCAAAGAAGAGGTGTTTGTACGCGTGTTTACACTACAACTCCAAAAAAACCAAACTCTGCAATGCGTAAAGTAGCGCGTGTGCGTTTGACAAATGGAAATGAAGTAAATGCCTACATCCCTGGAGAAGGACATAATCTACAAGAGCACTCGATAGTATTAGTGCGAGGTGGAAGGGTAAAAGATTTGCCAGGAGTAAGATATCACATCGTTCGTGGTGCACTTGATACGTCAGGTGTTGCAGGAAGAACGCAAAGAAGATCTAAGTACGGAGCAAAACGCCCAAAAGAAGCAAAAAAGTAATTTAAAACGTTATTCTGATATTGATACGATTTATCGTGAGTGTATTGGAATGAAATTTTATTAAAAAAAAGACATGAGAAAAAGAGCGGCAAAGAAAAGACCACTTTTACCAGATCCAAGGTTTAATGACCAACTGGTAACACGTTTTGTGAACAACCTAATGTGGGATGGAAAAAAATCGACAGCGTTTAAAGTATTTTATGATGCAATTGACATCATTGAGTCTAAAAAACAAGATGCGGAGAAACCGTCATTAGAAATCTGGAAAGATGCTTTAACAAACGTTATGCCTCACGTAGAAGTGCGTAGTCGTAGAGTAGGTGGAGCTACATTTCAAATTCCAATGCAAATTAGACCAGACAGAAAGATTTCGATGGCAATGAAATGGTTAATTCTTTATTCAAGAAGAAGAAACGAAAAATCAATGGCTCAGAGATTAGCTTCAGAATGTTTAGCTGCGGCTAAAGAAGAAGGAGCTGCTGTTAAGAAAAGAATGGATACTCACAAAATGGCAGAAGCTAACAAAGCTTTCTCTCACTTTAGATTTTAATTCTTAAAAAATGGCTAGAGATCTTAAATATACAAGAAATATAGGTATTGCTGCTCATATTGATGCTGGTAAAACAACAACAACAGAGCGTATTTTATTCTATACTGGAAAATCACACAAAATTGGTGAAGTACACGATGGTGCTGCAACAATGGACTGGATGGCACAAGAGCAAGAAAGAGGTATCACGATTACTTCTGCTGCTACAACTTGTGAATGGAATTTTCCAACTACACAAGGTAAGTTATTGCCTGAAAGTTTACCATACCACTTTAATATTATCGATACCCCGGGACACGTAGATTTTACTGTTGAAGTAAATCGTTCTTTACGTGTGCTTGACGGATTGGTTTTCTTGTTTAGTGCTGTTGATGGTGTTGAGCCACAATCAGAAACTAACTGGAGACTTGCGGATCAATATAGAGTTCCAAGAATTGGATTCGTTAACAAAATGGATCGTCAAGGTTCTAACTTTTTGATGGTTTGTCAACAAGTTAGGGATATGTTGAAATCAAACGCTGTTGCGATTACTTTGCCAATTGGTGAAGAAAATGATTTTAAAGGTGTGGTTGATTTAGTAAAAAACCAAGCTATTGTATGGCATGAAGAAGGTTTAGGGGCTACTTATGATATTGTGCCTATTCCAGAAGATATGCTTGCGGATGTAAAAGAATACAGATCTATTCTTATTGAAGCGGTAGCTGATTATGATGAAACTCTTTTAGAAAAATTTATGGAAGACGAAGAGTCTATCACTGAAGAAGAGATTAACATCGCTTTAAGAGCTGCTGTAATGGATATGGCGATTATTCCTATGATTGCGGGTTCATCTTTTAAAAATAAAGGAGTTCAATTTATGTTAGATGCAGTATGTAAATACTTGCCATCTCCAATGGATAAAGAAGGTATTACTGGTATTCATCCAGATGATGCTGAACTTTTAGAAGAAGATCAAACTAAAATATTGCGTAAACCAGATGTAAAAGAGCCTTTCGCTGCTTTAGCATTTAAGATTGCTACTGATCCATTCGTGGGTCGTTTGGCTTTTTTCCGTGCTTATTCAGGAAGATTGGATGCTGGTTCTTATGTTTTGAATACTCGTTCTGGTAACAAAGAAAGAATTTCTCGTATCTACCAAATGCACGCTAACAAACAAAATCCAATCGAGTATATCGAGGCAGGTGATATTGGAGCTGCTGTAGGATTTAAAGATATCAAAACTGGAGATACATTGTGTGATGAAAAACACCCAATTATCCTTGAATCTATGAAATTCCCTGCGCCAGTAATTGGTATTGCAATTGAGCCTAAAACAAAAGCTGACGTAGATAAAATGGGTATGGCTTTGGCTAAATTAGCCGAAGAAGATCCAACATTTACAGTTAGAACTGATGAAGCTTCAGGACAAACAATTATCTCAGGTATGGGTGAGCTTCACTTAGATATCCTTGTTGATAGAATGCGTCGTGAATTCAAAGTTGAAGTGAACCAAGGGGAGCCTCAAGTAGAATACAAAGAAGCATTTACAAAATCTGCTCAACACAGAGAAACTTACAAAAAACAATCTGGTGGTCGTGGTAAATTCGGTGATATCGTATTTATTTTAGAGCCAGCTGATGAAGTTGACGGTAAAGTTCCAGTAGGATTGCAATTTGTTAATTCGGTAAAAGGAGGTAACGTACCAAAAGAATATATACCTTCAGTTGAAAAAGGTTTCCGTGAAGCTATGAAAACTGGTCCATTAGCTGGATATCAAGTAGATAGTTTGAAAGTAACTTTGTTAGATGGATCTTTCCACCCAGTGGATTCTGATGCACTTTCTTTTGAATTAGCAGCTAGAATGGGATACAGAGAAGTGGCTAAAGCTGCAGGTGCTGTAATTCTTGAGCCAATAATGAAAATGGAAGTGATTACACCAGAAGAAAATATGGGAGATATTGTAGGTGATATTAATCGTCGTAGAGGTCAGGTGAATGATATGGGTGACAGAGCAGGTGCTAAAACCATCAAAGCTGATGTTCCATTATCGGAAATGTTTGGATATGTAACAACGTTAAGAACACTTTCATCTGGAAGAGCAACATCTACTATGGAATTTTCACACTACGCAGAAACACCTTCTAATATTTCAGAAGCAGTTATCAAAAAAGCAAAAGGAAACGCATAATCTTTAAGAAAATGAGTCAAAAAATCAGAATAAAATTAAAATCTTACGATCACATGTTAGTAGACAAGTCTGCTGAAAAGATTGTAAAAACCGTAAAAAGCACTGGAGCTGTAGTAACAGGACCAATTCCGTTACCAACTCACAAAAAACTTTTTACTGTTCTACGTTCTCCACACGTTAACAAAAAAGCGAGAGAACAATTTGAAGTAATGTCATACAAGAGATTGATTGATATTTATTCATCTTCATCTAAAACTATTGATGCTTTAATGAAACTTGAATTGCCAAGTGGAGTTGAAGTTGAAATCAAAGTTTAGGTAGTTTAAGAGTAAACCGGAACGCTGTTTTTAAACGAAAAATATTTTTTTGGTTTGTGTGTAAATAAAGTATACTTTTGCACCACTTTAAAAAATAGGGTTCGCTTAAAAGCTGCGTTCTATATTTATATTTAATAATTAATAATTAATATTTATGTCTGGGTTAATCGGAAGAAAAATTGGCATGACAAGCATCTTTGACGAGAACGGGAAAAACATTCCTTGTACTGTTATTGAAGCTGGCCCATGTGTAGTTACCCAAGTCAGAACCAAAGGTGTTGACGGGTATGAAGCGTTGCAACTAGGTTTCGATGACAAAAACGAGAAACATTCCACAAAAGCGGCCGTAGGTCACTTTGCTAAAGCTGGAACTGTAACTAAGAAAAAAGTCGTTGAATTCCAAGATTTTGCAACAGAACAAAAATTAGGTGACGTTATAAACGTTTCTATTTTTGAAGAAGGAGAATTTGTAGATGTGCAAGGTGTATCTAAAGGTAAAGGTTTCCAAGGGGTTGTTAAACGTCACGGTTTTGGTGGTGTTGGACAAGCAACTCACGGTCAACACAACCGTTTAAGAGCGCCAGGTTCTGTAGGAGCTTCTTCTTATCCATCTAGAGTATTCAAAGGAATGCGTATGGCTGGAAGAATGGGAGGAGATAATGTAAAAGTTCAAAACCTTAGAGTTTTAAAAGTAGTGGCTGAAAAGAACCTACTTGTTATTAAAGGATGTGTTCCTGGTCATAACAACTCTTATGTAATCATTCAGAAGTAATGGAAGCAAAAGTATTAGATTTCAATGGAAAAGATACTGGAAGAAAAGTGCAACTTTCTGATTCAGTATTTGGTATAGAACCAAATAATCACGCAGTATATCTTGATGTTAAGCAATATCTTGCTAACCAACGTCAAGGAACGCACAAAGCTAAAGAAAGAGCTGAAGTAGCAGGAA
>NZ_JAQTPQ010000353.1 GCF_028712645.1 Flavobacterium sp.
AAAGACGCGTCAAAATACTTTCAACGTCTTCTCCAACATAACCTGCTTCTGTCAATACAGTCGCATCGACAATTGCCAAAGGAACATCCAACATTTTTGCAATGGTTTTAGCCACCAATGTTTTTCCGGTTCCAGTTTGACCAACCATAATAATATTACTTTTTTCAATCTCCACTTCATCGTTCAATTCTTGTTGCATCAAACGTTTGTAGTGATTATAAACCGCAACTGCCATCACTTTTTTGGTTTGATCTTGACCAATAACATATTGATCCAAGAAAGCTCTGATTTCTTTCGGCTTTCTCAACACCAAGTCGGTTGGCATATTTACTTTTCCGCTTGATTTTAATTCTTCTAATACAATTCCGTGGGCTTGCTCGATACATTTATCACAAATGTGCGCATCAATTCCAGCAATCAATAAATTGGTTTCTGGTTTTTTTCTTCCACAGAATGAACATTCTAATTTTGGTTTTGCCATCTTTCAAGGTTAGAAGTTAGAAGTTAGAAGTTAGAAGTCCCCAATCGTACTTCTAACCTCTAATTTCTAACTTTAATTTATCTTCTTAACACTTCATCAATCATTCCGTATTCCTTTGCTTCATCAGCAATCATCCAATAATCGCGCTCGCTGTCTTTGTGCACTTTATCGAAAGTCTGTCCTGTATGTTGCGAAATGATTTGGTATAATTCGTCTTTCAATTTCAACATTTCACGCAAGTTGATTTCCATATCAGTTGCAACACCTTGTGCTCCGCCTGATGGTTGGTGAATCATTACTCTTGAATGTGGCAATGCCGAACGTTTTCCTGCTGCTCCAGCACACAAAAGAACTGCTCCCATAGAAGCTGCCATTCCAGTGCAAATTGTAGCAACGTCTGGTTTAATATATTGCATTGTGTCATAAATCCCTAATCCTGCGTAAACACTTCCTCCCGGAGAGTTCAAATAAATTTGAATGTCTTTTGAGGCATCGGCACTTTCCAAAAATAATAACTGCGCTTGAACGATATTAGCGATTTGATCATCAATTCCAGTTCCCAAGAAAATAATTCGATCCATCATCAATCTTGAAAAAACATCCAATTGTGAAATATTCAATTGACGTTCTTCAATAATATAAGGAGTCATATTTGTTGGATTCATTGCCGCTACGATTTTATCGTAGTACATTGCGTTTACACCTTGGTGTTTTGTAGCAAATTTTTTAAATTCTTTACCGTAGTTCATATTTTTTAGTTTTAAACTTTAAAAAAAGAGCGTCAAAAAAAATATTCTTTTGACGCTCAAAGATACTAATTTTTTCTAAAATTTATTCTCCGTAAGACGCAGCAATAAATTCTTCGTAAGTCACTTCTTTAGTAGTAGGATTTGCTTTTTCTTTGAAGATTTCCAATAGTTTTTCAGCTACCACTTGATCAGAAAGTTTTTTTACCTCGTCTTGGTTAGATAATACTCGAGCAACAATTCCTTGAACTTCTTCGTCGGTTGGATTCATTTGCCCAAATTGCGCCATTTGTACACGAATATTTTTTGCAGTGAATGCCTTCAAATCTTCGAAAGTAATTTTGATATCGCTTTGAGATAATGCTTTTCCTTCGATCAATTGAAAACGCAATCCTTTTTCAGATCTTGCATATTCTACTGCAGCTTCTTCTGGAGTTAATTGTTTTTCACCAACAGTTTGCAACCATTTAATCAAGAATTGGGATGGTAAATCGAATTTTGTGTTTTCAATTAAAAATTCAGTTACATCGCTTAATAGTTTTTGATCTGCTTGTTGAGCAAATTGACTTTCAGCATCTTCTTTAATTTTGGCTTTCAAATCTTCTAATGAAGCCACTTTACCTTCACCAAATAATTTATCAAATAATTCTTGATTTAATTCAGCTACTTCTGTTGAATTAATTCCTTCAATTGTAAAATCTACATCTACATCAAGACCGTGAACATCATCGTGAGCTACTTTCATAACATCCATTAATTGATGATCATCTTCGAATAATCCTTTAGTGTTTACTGTTACCACATCACCTACTTGTTTGCCAACAAATTTATCGGCAGTAGCTTTATCTTTAAAAATAGCTAAAGAAAAAGTTGTTGGGTTGCTGATTCCTTTTTCGATATTGAAAAAAGTTCCTGAAACATCAAAACCTGCTGCAACTACTTCCTGAGGAATTGCTTTTCCGAATTGTTTTTGAATGCGTTCCACTTGACCATCAATCAACTTATCATCTGCTGTAACTATATATTTAATAATGTTATTTTTAGCATCAAGGTCAATTTCGAAATTTGGCACTAAACCAATTTCATATTCGAAAACTAATTCTTCATCATCCCAATTGAAGTTTTCATTTATTTTAGGAAGTGGAGTTCCAAGAAGATTTAATCTTTCAGATTGCACATAACGCTCCAAAGCTAAGTCAACAACTTTTTTTACTTCTTCTTGTTTAATAGCTTTACCATATTGTTTTTCAACAAGATCTTTTGGCACTGCCCCTTTTCTAAAACCTTTCACGGTTGCCAAAGGCATTTTTTCATTTATTCTTTTTGCCACTTGACCTTTGTAATCCATATGAACTACGGTCATAACAATTGTTTCATTTACTGCGTCTAATGCTACTCTTTTAATATCCATTTCTGTCTTTAATTTACATAATAAAATTGGGTTGCAAATTTATAAAATTTTTGCAACCCAAACAAGTTTTTAATATATTGAATTCAAGCTAATTATTTCACTTCAATTGCAACAATTTTTTATTTTTCTTCTCCAACAATTTTATACACAATAGACTGGCAAACGGATAGAATTATACTAAAAATTAGAGCTGTCAAAAATGAATTTACCCTAAATCCGCCAACAAGCCTTGAACAGATTACTATAATTAATGCGTTTATGACAAATAAAAACAAACCTAAAGTTAAAATTGTCGCAGGCAATGTGAGTAA
>NZ_JAQTPQ010000354.1 GCF_028712645.1 Flavobacterium sp.
AAAAGAAATTGCCATTTTATTGCTTAGTTTTCTCATTAATCCAAATTTAAAATGAGTTGCATTCGTATTAGGTTGGTTTTTGAATGATTTATCTGAATAAGTGCTCCATACCAATTCAGGTCTGAATTTCCATTTTGGAGTAATATCCATTATAGTTCCTATTCCCAAGCCATAAATCATTAATTCTTTTGGAGTAAAATTATAACCAGCAGTAATTATTGAATAGATGTGTTTTCCCCCTGATTTATAGCTTATCCCTATGTTTTGATAATCGGATGCCGAAATCTCAAACTCCTGATAGCCTCCTTTTTTGATAATATTTATTATTCCAATTGCACCTCCTTTTTCAATTGAGTCAACAACATTGATAAGACTTAACTGCAATCCATTTAGATTTTTTACTTTGTTGAAAAGTCCACTTATTTGGATACCGCTAAAGTCTTTAGCAATATTTAGTATTCCAGAGGTTTGCATTCCTTTAAAATTATCTGTGATATTACTAATTCCAGCATATTGAATTCCTTTTGTTATACCAGAAATATTGGATATTCCTGCAATTTGAAATGCATTTACATTATTTTTTGTGTGGTTAATCAAACCGGATATTTGAACACCAGAAACATCTTGAGTGTTTTGATTGTATAAGCCTCCTATTTCAACTCCGTCTATACTTCCTGTTTTTCCCGTTAATATATTAAAAGAAAAACTATATGAATTATGTTTGCTTTCCTTGCCATCATTGTTAATAGGATGAATAAAAGAAAGGTGTACAGAACGTTTCTTTTGAATTGAATCTTGAGCCATTGTGGATTGAACAATACATAATGCAAAAACTAAAATTTTAATTTTCATTTTTTTATTTCGATTAATTATTGGCAAAAATCAATAATAGTGAGCTATGAAAAGGACTCCCTTATAGGTTAGCACTCTTTATTTAGGTAAATATGTTGATTTACCTGACTAAATATTCTTAACTTTAGATAAGAAATAAGTTTGGATTATTATTAATATGTATAATTGAGTTTATAATGTTGCTTTTTTCATATTATAGTTTTTATTAAAAACGATTAACACCGTTGAGTCAGGAGGTTTCTATATGTACTTCTTATTCCTTCAGATTGCTATCGGGATTGCAAAAAAAAAAATTATCATTGACGTTTTCAATTCATATACCTCATTTTATATTGCTTTTTTAGAATAAAAATGAGGCTTCAAATTGACGTTTTTAATAATTTCAGGCGGCTGGTTATATCTGATGTTGAATTTCAATGAGTTTATCAGACTAAAAACTGAAACCGATTCCAGAATAAACACCAAAGATGTAGGGTTTAGAATTTGAATTAAGAGAATTATAAGTATTAATTTGATATTTAAAAACGGGTTCTACTTTAAAATCAAGTTGTTTTAAAATTTCATATTTAAGCCCCAAACCTATATTTCCACTAAAGTGAACATTGTTTAAATTATTAGCTTTTCCAAGTGTGACTTTTTCTTGCATCAAGGAAGTTGATATAGCATTTTGATTTAAAAACAGCGTACTCATTCCACCAATTAGTTCAATTCCGATTTTTTTGTTTAAAACGTTATATGAAATTTCAAGTGGCATTTCAAAGTATCCCATTTGCTGGTTTACAATTACTTTAGGAATTGAATTATTTTGATTGATACCTGCAAATCCAATATCAATAGGAGATCCTTGAATAGTCAGGCTAGCTCCATTTCCAACAGTAGGATTAAGTGGCACGTCATTCGTATTGTAATTTACAGAAAGAGAATTTAATCCTGTTCTTAATTTTATTTTTTTGTTTAATGCATAATTTATACCTACTCCAAAACTTCGGCTTGTGTTGTACTCTTTTTTATTAGTTTCAAATTTAGAGTCCAAAGAAGATCCATCTACCAAAGAACTGTAATACACTGGAGCAACAGTGGAGTTTATTCGCCAGCGATTTTGTTTTTTTTGCTTGACTGATTTTTTTTCTTTTTCTTTCAGTAATTTCTCTAATTCGTTTGGTTGCGTATTTGTGTTTTCCTTTGAGTTTATATTTCCTTTCAATAAGAAATTGGATTGATTACTGTTCATTTCTATATTTTTTTCATCTGAAAGCACCAATCTATTGATGTCGGTTTGATTATTTAGCTTATTTATTTCGTTTGAATATTTAACTAAAACAATAGTATCGTCATCCACTTTATTTTCTGAAGTCAGAAGATAAGTTGTAGCATTTATTTTATTAGAAATGATTGTTTTTATTGAATTTTGAAATAAATTTGGAGATAATGATTTATTGTTGTTTTTTTCCTTTTTATTTAATGAGGTAAGAGCTTCTGCATTCCGTTTTTTAAAATTTATAGGTAGAACTAGTTTGTTTATTGTATTTCTTTTATTGCTTAAAGAATCAGCTACTACTATTTTGTTATTTTTAAATTGGTTTTCAGAAGGTAAGTTTTTGTTTTTTGAATTTTTAGTAAGTTCATTTTCTTCTTGTAGAATTATTTTATTGGTTGAGTTATCAAATAATAGAGCATTAGAAATCCATAAGCCTAAAATTAATGAGGCAGCAATACCTGAAAGTTTCCACCAAAAAGGGAAAGCTCTTCTTTTTTTCTTTTTCTCTAACTCAATTTTGATGTTGTCCCAAACTTCTTGAGGAGGAATTGTTTCAAAGTTTTTAAGTTTTTCTTGAAAAAGATTGTCTATGTTTTTTCTTTCGTTCATTATTATTTAAGTTTTATAAAAAATAATTCAAAAGAGGTGTCTCATTTTGTTGAGAGACAACCTCTTTTTTTAAAGAATTTGGAATAGATTATTGAACAACAACATTAAATGTTGCAACAATATCTGTAGTTCCAGCTGCATTTGTGATATCACCTGTTGAAACACCAGTAGCAGATTTGCTTGGTTGATGTTTTAAAGTTATTTTAAGAGTCCCCGTTGCAGCAGT
>NZ_JAQTPQ010000355.1 GCF_028712645.1 Flavobacterium sp.
ATATTACCTGTAGAAGAGCCTAAAAATATTTTTATTCCAGCAACATTCTTCGGATTTGTTTTTAAAACTTCATCCAGATTATCATTGGTTGCTCCCATCATAAACGAATAATTCGCATAGGATTTCTCAGCAGCTAATTGGTATTTTTGTTCTAAAATTTCCTGTGTTACCGCATTAGGAATCGTGTTAGGTTGTTCAATATAGGATGTGATTCCACCAGCAACTGCGGCTTTTGACTCAGATTCTATATCTCCTTTATGAGTAAGTCCTGGTTCTCTAAAATGCACTTGATCGTCGATTGCTCCAGGCATTAAATAATTACCTTCGGCATCAATAATTTGACATTCAGATGATTTAGGGCTAATGCTTTCAGAAATTTCGACGATTATGTCATTTTCTATCAAAACATCTCCTTCAAAAATAGTCCCTTCGTTTACAATTTTGGCATTTTTTATTAAAACCCTATTCATTTTTCTTTTCTTTATAAGGTGTTAACTAATTTTTTTAAACGGAGTGCAATGACTCCTAAAACGGCTTCTTTAAAAATAGCACTACTCATTTTAGACTGCCCTTTGGTTCTATCTGTAAAAATTATAGGCACTTCAACAATTTGAAAACTTTTGCAAAAAGTTCTGTATTTCATTTCTATTTGGAAGGCGTAACCCACAAATTTAATTTTATTTAAATTAAGACCTTCAAGTACTTCTTTCTTGTAGCAAATGAAACCTGCCGTTGCGTCATGTATTTTCATTCCTGTGACCATTTGCACATAAACTGAAGCAAAATAAGACATTAAAACGCGGCTCAAAGGCCAGTTTACAACATTTACCCCTGTCACATAACGTGATCCAATAGCTAAATCAGCACCCCCAAAATGGCAAGCATCATACAGTTTTTCAAGATCATTTGGATTATGCGAAAAATCAGCGTCCATTTCGAAAACATAGCTATAATTATTTTTCAAAGCCCATTTAAAACCGTGCACATAAGCCGTACCTAGACCTAATTTTCCTGCTCTTTTTTCTAAAAATAATCTCCCTTCAAATTCTGATTGAAGCATTATCACCTTGTCAGCAGTTTGATCTGGCGAATTGTCATCAATAACGAGAATATGAAACGGTTTATGCTGTGAAAGCACTGATCTTATAATGCTTTCGATGTTTTCAATTTCGTTATAGGTTGGAATTATAACAATGCAATCGTTCATATTTAGAGTAATTTCACCGCAAAAGTAAACTTTTTATACGATTTGATTCATAATAAAATTATAATAAAAAGATTGAAATAAAAAATCATTAATTTTGCATCGTCATGATTGAAAATGTACTACATCCAAGAATAATAGAAAATAAAGAATGGGCTACGGCATTATTTGTAATGTCATTTGCTACCATAGCACTTACAAAATCAATTTTCGAAAATAGATTTGCGGATTTTGCTAATTTAATTTTTTCAGATAAATATACTAAAGTTTACAAAGATAGTATTCACCTTAAAAGTGGTTTTACCATTTCATTATTTTTTGTTCAAATCATTTCATTAGCCTTCTTTATTCAACTTTCGTTGGCTCATTTGGGATACACATCCAAAACGGATTGGGTTTTATATATTCAAATAATTACTTTTCTTATTTTCTTTATTTTATCTAAATTTTTAATTGAGAAAATTATCGCCACCGCATTCAATATGGAGGAATTTGTTGAACAATTTAACCTCCAAAAAGTCACTTATAGAACCTATATTGGATTATTCATACTTCCAATCAATGTTATTTTATTTTATTACGACTCTATTTCTAGAAATATTTTGTTTGTACTTATTGCAATTATTTTGATTACAAATGTTTTAACTTATTTAGTTTCAATAAAAAATTATCAAAATTTAATATTCAGCAAGTTATTTTATTTTATTTTATATCTTTGCGCTCTCGAAATAGCGCCGTATTATTTCCTATATTATTGGTTTACAAAAGGTATTGCTTAGAAAATTTTAGATATGAAAGTGAAAACAATTTTGGTGTCACAACCCGAGCCTAAAGTGGAAAATTCTCCTTACTTTGAGCTTCAACAAAAGCATAAAGTGAAAATTGATTTCAGATGTTTCATCCACGTAGAAGGCGTTAGCGCAAAGGAAATTAGACTTCAGAAAATTGATCTTAATAACTTTACCGCAATTATATTAACGAGTAAAAACTCTGTGGATCACTTTTTTAGAGTTGCAGATGAAATGCGTTATAAAGTTCCTGAAGGATTGAAATATTTTTGTCAATCAGAAGCTGTTGCTTTTTATCTTCAAAAATATGTAGTGTATCGCAAACGAAAAATCTACGTTGGTTCAAAAGATTTTGCCGATTTATCTCCATTAATAAAAAAATATAAAGACGAAAAATTCTTATTACCTGCTTCAGACCAATTAAATCCTGATGCACCTGTCACACTAAATAACCTAAAAGTGGACTGGACACAAGCTGTTTTTTACAAGACGGTTATGAGCGATTTGGCAGATTTGGCGGATGTTTATTATGATGTTTTGGCATTCTTTAGCCCGACAGGAATAAAATCATTGTTTATGAATTTCCCTGACTTCAAGCAAAATAATACTCGAATTGCTGTTTTTGGAAGTTCAACCCAAAAAGAAGCTTTAGAACATGGTTTGAGAATTGATATTCTAGCACCAACTCCAGAAACCCCATCAATGTCAATGGCATTGGAAAAATATATTGTAGAAGCAAATAAAGCGAAATAGGCTAATTTTTACAGAATATAAATCAAAAAAATCCGCTTCAATTATAAATCGAAGCGGATTTTGTATTTTATGGTTTAATAGTCAAAAATAGTTGGTGAAAATGCTGTAAAGCATTATAAAATATGATGTTTCCAAAAGTTTATTGAAATTCGTTTCAATAAACTTTTTTATTTATGACAAATTCAAAAAAAAGCGT
>NZ_JAQTPQ010000105.1 GCF_028712645.1 Flavobacterium sp.
TGTAATTTTATTTTTAGCTGCAACCTTCAACCGTATATTCAAACAATTATCTGAACACGTCTTACGTTGTCCAGAAAACCATTTATTACATACGATACACTGTTTAATTTTCGTATATTTTGGTTTTTTTATTTTTGTTATATTATATGTTTTTATTTTATTTGATCTTGAATCATTACCCTTTGTTCTTGAAGGGTGTCCTATTGGGCGTAATATATTATTATATTTTGCTGCACAAGAAGAATTACAAAATTTATTTTTGCGAGATTTATATTCAAGAGGATTAAAACAAAAAATACATTTATTAGGGTTACTTATATAATTATCATACGATATTTTATGTTTTTTAATTGAATTGTTCTTATTAGTAATAGATATTTTATTTTTATATTCATCTGTAAATAAATTATCGTGCCATTTTTTACCTTCTTCTGTATGTGATATACGGTAATGTGAATCAATACTTTTTGCTGATTGTGGATTATGGCATAAAATACAAGAACATAATGGTGATATATAAGGTTTCTTTTTTGACATTTTTAAATATAGATATTATAATGAACTTGTAAATATTTATATCATCAGTAAAGTGTCAGTTCGAATCTGACAAGGGGTACCATATATGCACAGTTATTCAATTTTATAAATTGAATTTGGGTAGAATAGAAATATTCAACTGGAAATAGGATTATATACTCAGCTACTCCTATTGTTCAAGATAAGGAAATCTTGTTCTATAATATGGATTATTTAAAATTTTAATTAAGGTAAATTGATGAAAAATATATTGAAAATTATTGTAGCTTCCTTTATTTTAACAGCATGTGCTACTAAAAATGATGTGAGTTTGATTCAAACTCAAATTGATGGTGTTAAACAAGATATTGAGCAAGTACAAATCAATTCCTTGATAGCTAAAGTTACAGCCTATGGTGCAGCTGAAAGTTCTGCAAATGCTGAAAGTGCTATGATTACAACGTTAGATTATACAACTAAAATTAACGAAAAATTAGATAAAATATTTCTTGACAATATTCAGAAATAAATATAAAATAAATTATATTAAAAATTGAGGAAATATATCATGAAAGCAAATTATCGTAAATTGAATGATGGTTCAATGAATTCTTCTACTTATCATAAAAAAGATGGTACTCCAGTTCGTGCTATTTTGAAAGAAGAATTGAAAAAAGAACTTCGTAGCTTATAACAATTTTTGACTGGTAGTCTTCCACGTGGTCTGCAAAACCATTGGCATAAAACTAAGGAAGTGGCGCCAATCAGTCCGATTCTGATACCGGTCTCCAAATTATAATGGGATTTAAATAATGAATGTAATTGAATATATCAATAAAAATTCACTCCAACAATTGATTAGCACTTATAATTTAAGAGCTAATTATCATCGAGATTATCCTAATCTCGTTCAATTATGTTATCATCAATTAGATACACCAAAAAATCCAATAACGAATAATTGTCGAGGTATTATTATTGATACCGATAACAATAGTGTTGTATCATTTCCATTTACTAGATTCGGGGATTATAATTATTTGAATCCTAAAGAAAATTCCGTTGATTTTGATAATTGTAGATTTTATGAAAAAATCGATGGTTCAATTATCACGATGTATTGGTATGCGGATAAGTGGAATATATCTACTAAAGGATTGCCAGATGCAAGTGGTTTGATTTATGGGATTGAAAAAACCTATAATGATTACTTTTGGGAAGTGTTTGATAAATTAGGATATCATTTACCAACTGATATTGATCACTGTTATATTTTTGAATTCAAATTTCCGAGTGATAATTTTTTAGTTAAAACTAATGAAGAAACTATTAAGTTAATTGGTATCAGAAATTTAATAACTATGCAGGAAGTAGATATCTATTTGTACAACGATACTCAATACTGTCCCGCATCGCCAACTTGGTACAGATGTGAATATAGTGAATTAGAAAATATCAATGAAATATTAAATCATGTTAGAACTGTTGATCCCTTAACTTTTGAAGGATATGTTGCATGTGATAAAAATTTCAATAGAGTAAAAATAAAATCACCTCAATACGAAAGTATAAATCTATTAAGTGATATAAATAAAAAAGATAATAAGAGAAGATTGTTGGATATCATAAGAACAAATAATCATAAAAATTTCTTACTGATAGATAAATACGAGTGTTTTACAGAAGAATATAAAGTAATCAAAGAAAAATTTAATAATTTGAAGAATTTGATTACTAATCTATATAATGATTCATTAACTCTTTCTGGTAAAGAATTAGGGTTGAAATTGAAAAAATGGCCTGAATTAAGTGGTTTGATTTTTTCGCTTAAAAATAAAAATTTTACAAGTGTAGATGATTTATTATATAATATTGATATTAAAAAACTTGAACGATTGGTAGGTAAATAATGAGCTGGCGGAATGATACGAATTGTAAATGTGGACATTCTTTTTTACAAGAAATTTTAGATAATCCTAATATTGGTGATTTTTATAATCCTACACTATTAGTATGCCCGAACTGCGATAGTAAATATGAAGTATCGTGGACAGAATATTGGGACGATGGTTCCGTTGAACAAGTATATTCTTTTGATGAAATCAATTATGTTACTTGATTGTTTTGATTATTGTTTGATTTCTCCGTTACCAGATAGAAAAATGAAGGTAGCGGAGAAAGATTTAGAAATATTAAAAAATGCAGATCGAGTTTCAATTTTTTGGATAACTGAAAATCAGCGACGAGCTAAAATGATAACAAAGTTGCAAAAAGATGCTATAATAGAACTCGATAATACTATTGGTTATCCTTGGTTAAAAGTAAAATATAATACATTTGTATAAAGATATATGAAATATATCATATTACTCGTGTTTATATTTTTAATTGGATGTTCTACGATTAATGATAAACAACTGAGAGCAGAATTAAATATTTCAGTCATAAAAATAACAAATATACAAGAAAAAAATGAAATGATTGATGAACTCGTTAACAATATAATAAGAGATAAATAATGATCACAATAGAAGTGACTAATGATTTTCGCGGAATTGAAAAAGATACTAAATTCGTTTTTGATAAAAATACTATCATTGTTGGCGATAATGGTTGTGGTAAAACAGCACTATTATCTGCTATACGAGGAAAGTTGATCAGTTCAAATAAAGAAACGGATAGTTTATATTTTTCTGATTATAAAAAGTTATCTGAAAATATTAGTATTGAACACGATTATGATAAAGTTTTTGCATATTTTTCTGTTGAGGATGATGGAGGAAATATGAATAATTCTTTTGATGCTATGGCTTTTATTCGTAATGGTGGTTTTGCTATACAAAAGATTTCACATGGACAAAAACAATTTCATTATATCGTTACTCTATTAGAACAGATTAAACAATATAAAACAGATAATCCAACACACAGGATTTTAGTATTATTAGATGAGTTTGATAAAGGGTTTTCTTTAAAAATGCAAATCAAAGCGTGTAACTTATTACTCGTATTTAATTCATACGGGTGCGATGTTATTTGTTCAACACATAATTATTTTTTAATCAAAAAACACAAAGAAATTTTTGATATGTGCAGTAAAAAATATATTACACCGAGTGAATATATCGATATTTGTGAAAAATTATAAAATATTGTTGACAAAATATCTAAGACACTATAAAATATTATTTTTTACTTGATTTAATTTAGTGTTTTTAGGGGATATTATGAATAAGACATTGTTCATCAAATCTATTAGAACTGAATTTGATTATGATTTTAGAATAGCGAAATATTTTTCTGATTTTATTGAAGATATGCTCTATCATAATGGATTAGTTATTAGAAAACAAACAATGACAGGGGAATTGTTTTTATCTGGTAATACTATACTAGAGAATGCAATTATAAATTGGATGAGGAATAATAATATGGATTATTGTTCTGAATTCATAAGTAGATATTTTTGTAATATAGATTATGTTTAATAAAATACGATTTTCAAATTATATCAGAAATAATTATGCTATTGAATTAAGAGTAGCATTCAAATTATCTTGTTTCTTAGAGAAACTGATTAATGATGGGCTATTGAGTTCATTTAAACAATATGATGATGGATATTGTACATTTGAATTATTAGCAATAGTGGTTGAAGAAAAAATACGTCTATTTTTTATCAATGATCTTGATATTAAAGAATGTGATTGGTTTTTTGCTGATTTCATTGTGAATGAAGATCAGTATAATAACATGAATGATAAAAGTTTAGATGAGTATAATATGCTAATTGAAAAACTTCATGAAGGGATTTTAAATAAAAGAATTTCAGTTGGTGAATTCAAAGATATATTAGAAAAAAATTTATATCGCTATTTAGCACCATCGGCTAGTTGAATGTATTTACTTATACAAAATAGACTGTTTAATTCTGATCCGAAGAAAATGAAAATTATTTTAGTATCTTCGGATCAATCATTCATAGAAAATGAAGCTAATAAAAGAAATGCGAAACGATCGCATAATGAGAGATATATAAATGAATATTCAATTTATTATTGTGTACATAAAATAAAATTGAGTGAAATTAAAAGATATTATGGATTATGATAATTGAACGATTTATTGAAATCCCTATTTTTGGTGGATTATTAGATATCATAATTGATGAAGATATCGTTAATAGAAGAATAGAAAATAATCATTTATTCGGTGAATATAAAAGCAATCAAATACCATCTGCTATATTTTCATATAATGGGTCGAGATATGGTTTATTCTTTACCTTTGAATGTGGAATCGATGAAATTGTACACGAAATATTCCATTTGACATTTAGGATTTTTCAAAATATAAATACAAAATTAGATGAAAATACTAATGAAGTATTTGCTTATATGCAAGGATATTTGATGAAAATCGTATTATCGGTATATGAGAAAAACAATATAAATTTAGGTATTATGAACGTTAGATAAATTTCTAATTAGAGGGATAATAAGTCCCAGAACTATAGCTAAGGCGACATAGAAAGAGATTCGTAAATCCAATAAAAAAATTAAATTGGTGCCGAAGCTTAGTACATTTATTGTGGTAGTAGTGCCTAAATTTATATTTAAGTCTGTTGTATAATGGTATTATTCCGGTCTCCAAAACCGGAGATGCCGGTTCAAATCCGGCCAGGCTTGCCAGTTTTATTGGGTATGATATGAGAACGAAAACAATAGCAAAAAAGTTATTTGAATTATTTATCGTTTCGGAAACAAGAGCCGATTTTAAAGAGGCAATTATGTTTAGTAAAGATAATGATTTATTAGCATATATAAATTATTCAAATACTATTTACGAAATTTTTAAATTAAAGTCTTGACATATTGAATTTTTTAATTTATAATTTTTAAAAATATCAATTAGAATATATTGTAAGCTATAAATATAAATATCCAATAATTTATATTATAGAGACAATGCTGTTATAGAATACAAATATAAATTGATATTTTTAAAAATAAGTCTTGACAAATACAATTGAATAGATTATAATTATTATCTAAGTTATTTTTATCGGGGTATAGCTCAGTTTGTTAGAGCGCACCGCTTGGGACGGTGAGGCCGCTGGTTAGAATCCAGCTATCCCGATAAAAATAACTTAATTGCGGGTTAGAGTTCTGGTGAACTCCCTAGTCTCATAAGCTAGTTTAGATCGGTTCGATTCCGATACCCGCTACCATTTCATGCAATGGTAGCTCAATTGGTAGAGCACTCCCCTTTTAAGGGAGGGGTTGCGGGATCATACCCCGCTCGTTGCACCAATTATTAAGAGTTTCTTTCCCGTCGGCGGACTGTAAATCCGTTGTCTTAAAATAGATGGGTTGGCATTAAGACGAGAGGTTCAAATCCTCGGAAACTCACCATTTTTATTGAGAGTTAATATTATGAAATTATACGTGTTAGTTAGAGAATATTATGGTGATTTTGATATAATTCAGACGAAGCCTTTATACGTTTCTTCAAGCAAAGATTCGTTAAAAATTAAAAGAAAAGAACTATTATCAACTAGATCTCAAGAAGAAATAGATAATGAAGTTGATTTCAGTATAGCACCATATAGTGTTAAATTAATTTAAAATAAATAAAAAATAGAATGAATAAAAATCATTTTTGGTTTTCTCGTAAACAAAAAACGCAATTAGTTAATGAAGCAAATTATAATGGAAAGTTATTCATTCCACTCTATGTGAGGATAGATAATAAATTAGTTGAATATACTTTTATGAGTTTTAGTAAAGAACACTCGAGTAAATTTGATGATATTATTTATCTAGGTACAGGTACTTATATAGGACCAAAATAATATGCCAGTTTAGTTCAGTGGTAGAACAGCGGCTTTGTAACCCGCATACGGGATTTCGATTATCCCAACTGGCTCCAAATTTAGATTATTGAAATATGAAAGCATTGTTGATTAAATCTTGTAATAGAGGTGAATGGTATGGAAATTTTATCGGTAAAATTGTTCCATATGTAAGAACAGTAAAAAATCCAATAGAATATCAGAGCAGAGAATTTGCAGGTTATACTAATTTCGTACAAATTCATGATGCTGAATTGATTGATGTTGAAGATGATTTCAGAGGGTATTATTGATGAAAATTATAACTGTAGAAGAATATAAAAATGATCCTCAATATCATAATAGTGGTATATTTAATTTTATGGGTGGATTTTCATCAAAGGATGGATCATATATTTTAGTAGTAGATGGTATTTCTTATTTCTTCGAAAAAGAAGAAATAGGTGGAGAAGAATATAATAAGATATATGATCTCCAAAATGAAGAAGGTAGAAAATATATCGAAAATAATTCGCGTCTATAGCACAAAGGATAATGCACATGCCTTCTAAGCATGATATTACTGGTTCGAATCCAGTTAGGCGCGCCAATAATTATGGGGTTGTAGTTCAATCAGTAGAACAATCGCCTTGCAAGCGATAGGTAGTGGGAGCGTAGCCCACCAGCTCCACCAAAAATAAAATAAATAATCTATTGACAATTCATAAAAGATAGATTATAATATTTTAAGAATAGATCTCAGCTAAAATAAAGTTATTTTACTATAAATGAAACCATCACTTTATTAATTCGAGATTATGATTTTAAATATATCAGCTAAAACAAAGATATTTTATTGGAAAAACACTCTTTGTTAATTCGATATAATTAACTGGGCCTGTAGCTCAATTGGCAGAGCAAACCACTCATAATGGTTAGGTTGTGGGATCATACCCCACTGGGCCCACCAATTTTTAGATGTATTTAGTTTTAATAACAGCTAAGATGAAGATATTTAATGGGATAAAAACTCTTCACCACTTCGTTATTATAATTTTTAATCATCAGCTAATGTACAGGATATTCCATTTAAGTATACCTCCTGACAAATACGGTGATATTAACTCATCTACCAATGCGTAGAAAGAGGTAGCTTTATCGTCGAGCTTATAAAAGGCGACCTATAATCTTATCATCCAAAGGATGAAAAAGATGTATTAACGATTAAACGTCGTTAATATTTTTAATACGATTGACTTTAGTTATATTAAAAATATTAACTTGACAATTTTATTTTTTTGATTTATAATTATTAAAAATTTGAAGAGAATATATTATGAAAAAATTTAAAGGTTTGACAATCAAAAATAATTTTTATGAAATATATCTTAGTACATTAGAAAATGAAGATAATTTCAAATCATTATTCAAGGAATTTGATTTTAATATTCAATTAGAATCATTAACAAATAAACAGCTAGTTGAATTTTATTTTCTTTGTAAAATATTAGTGAGATTAGTTGAATTTAATAATCCTTTTTTGATTAGTTTTGATATTGATAATATTCGAGAATCATTATCAAATATAAAAGAAGTTCTATACAAAAAAAGATGTAGATACGAAATGCACATTTATGATTGAGTTTAGTTATTATGATAACTTGTACAGAATTTATTGATAAGACGAAATTTATTCATTTTCACGAAATATTGTGTGATACTGGCGGTAGATATTTAAGTAACCCTGTTTCTTTCAAAGAAAAAGTATATGTTCATTATTCAATTGGTGATTCGTATATTTTTTATGAACGGTGGAATAAAATAAATTCGTTAGTGATAAAAGAAACTGTTAGAAAGAAAACTATTTTGAATAGGATTTTATCCTTTTTCAAAAGATAAAGAATATATCAGCTAAAACAAAGATATTTTGTAGGAAAATCGCTCTTTGTTAATTCGATATAAATAATTTTTTCCTGAGTAGCTCAATGGTAGAGTATCGCACTGTTAATGCGAGTGTTGCTGGTTCGAGTCCAGCCTCAGGAGCCAATTTTAATACCAGCTAAAATAAAGTTATTTTAATACCAACAAAACCTAAACTTTATTACTTCGGTATATTTTATTTTGCTATAATGGTGTTTGTAGCTTAACGGTTAAAGTTCTTTACTGTGAATAAAGAGATCTGAGTTCAATTCTCAGCTTACACCCCACCCGAGATAGCTCAATTGGTAGAGCGGATGCCTGAAGAGCATCGCGTAGGAGGTTCGAAACCTTCTCTCGGGACCAATTTTTGAATATCAGCTAAGTTAAAGTTATAGAAATGTCATTTAAATATTTAAACCACTTTAACAATTCGATATTTTAATTAAAATGATATTGACATCATATTTAAAATCATATATAATTATCTTTTAGAGGTATTAAATGTCATCAGTGTTGAGTAGTAGATATTGGACATGTAATAGTTGTTTTAAACAATTTGATTGGAATGCAGATAAAAATAGTTATTTGTATCCAGGTAATCATGATGAAAGAAAATGTTTAGAATTATCAACCTCAATCAATAAAAATAAGAAAAAAGATTGACATATTTATTTCAGTAATTATAATAATATTGCCCCAGTGATGAAATGGAAAACATAAGGGATTTAAAATCCCTCGCCTTCGGGCTTACCAGTTCGAGTCTGGTCTGGGGTACCAATTTTTGAATATCAGCTAAGTTAAAGTTATTTTATAGCCTTCCATGCAATCAACCACTTTAACAATTCGATATTTCAATTTTTAAATCATATATGAAATATATGAGAAAGGGCATAAAGCGGAGTAAAACCCTCCAAATGGAGCTATGGTGTAGTGGTTAACATAATTGCCTGTCACGCAATAGACACGAGTTCAATTCTCGTTAGCTCCGCCAATTTAAAGCCTCTATAATTCAAAGGTAGAATACTAGACTGATAATCTATAAACGGTTGATCGATACAACCTAGAGGCACCAAATAAGGAAGATTAATTGTACAGGGTTACAACGCTGTTTGCTAAACAGTTGGTACCATAATTGGTATGGGGATCGTTCCCTCAGTCTTCCGCAAAATCTATCTAATAGATATACTGAGCAATGTACCTAAATGGTGGGTTAAAAAACCATTGGATGATCCTTCTAATCCCATAGACAGGATACCGTATTAGAGCTTGGCCCCTCTAATAGCTATATGCCACTTGGCGGGTATTAGAATATATTACTAATATGTTTATAAAAATACCCGCCCTTTTATTTTTATTTTGACGAATGAGATCATGAAAAGATATTGTATTGATATAATTAAAAAATATCCAACCTATGCAGAAAAAATAAACGATAAAAGAGCTTTCAATTTTCTAGTAGGCGAAACGATAAAAGAAGTTGGTCCAACAGCTAATATCAAAAATATCGTAGCAGAAATGAGAGTTTTATTAAATTATACGGTACCAGAAAAAGAAAAACCTAAACCAATCGAAAATAATATTGATAAAAAAGGATATTATTTCGTAATCAATAATAAACCAACTATATTTTGTTATTCTACTGATTATTCATTAAATATATGGGATATTAAAAATATATTTAATGAAACAGGAAAAGTATTTGACAACTGTTGGATTTTTGATTATAATACTAATCCTGATGAGTTACCAGAATTTATTCATGATACACTTAAAAAAGTAAATTCTGATTTGATGATAAAGGATTAAATTATGGTATTAGGTGAAATTATTGGGGTTAGTAAAAATCCTGTGAAAACGAATTCGAGTTTTGGTAATTGGTTCGTAACTAAAAAAGTGTATGTACCAAATAAAGAAGGATTTACTTTGATGTCTGAATTCTTCTTTCGTAAAAAAGAAGCAATTAAGTTTATTGAAAATAATATTATTGATGAGGATTTATAAATGATTACAATGACGGTTTTTACTATTATTGGTGCATTGGTTGGATTACTATCTGGTGGTCACTGGATTATTGGTTCAGTGTGTGGTTTTATTTTCGGCATTTTTGTTAATTTGATGATGAGTGGTAGTTCATCAAGTAATAGTTGTATAGATTTAAGTGATTTTTATGGATTTGATGATTAAAAAGTTTTAATACCAGCTAAAATAAAGTTACTTTAATACCAACAATGTAAACTTTATTACTTCGGTATATTTTTTGGATATTATATGAAATTGTATATTGCAGTATTAGATGAATTTCCGGATTATATGACACCAACACTTGTAGCTCATGCAGTATTAGGTGCACATATTAAATTTGAATGTTATCCGATTTATAATTATTGGCTTAATCATTCATTTAAGAAATGCGTAGTTAGGGTTAATCAAAAAGAATTTGGAAAAATTCTACAACTATCTGACATATATGTAGGTAGAGAAAATAAAACATTAGATGGTAAAGATTCTTGTATAGTTGTTTGCCCGAGAATACAAGATGATACTTTTCCAAAGGTATTAAAATTTGCAAAACTTTGGGCACCAAATAAATAATTTATCGTGAGAAACTTATGAAGATATATTGTGGTGAATCTAATACAAGTAGAACAAAATCAATTGATGATATCCACCATAAAACGTGTGATAGTGGTTATAGTACAAGAATATATACAGCAAAAGCTGAGCGGAAAGCAGCAAGACGTTTTGCAAAACAACAAATCAGTAAAGAATATGAATGTTTATAGGAAGAATCACAGTATTGGTAAGCTGCGCGGCCTTGAAAGCCGTTTGAACTATGAAGATAGTTTTGTGAGTTCGACTCTCACTTCTTCCGCCAATTTATAAAATATTTTGTGTACAATTGATACTTTATATTTTAAAAATATAAAAATATAGATAATATCATTTTTTGTATTAAAAGGTTTATGCAAAAGTATAAACGGTGATGATCCGATATCATCAATTAAAATAGGAAAAATATATGAGACATGTACTGAATACCTTAATTTTAATGTTATTTGCGGTTGTAGCTGTACAAGCAGCTAATTCTCCGGTATATCATTCTCCTACAACAGGTAATAATTATATCGCTTATGATTTATTGAAAACTGGTGCAGATGCTGAAGCGTATTGTTTAGCTAGAAGTGGGCATTTAGCAGTAATAAATAATCATGCAGAAGCAACTGAATTATTCAATGATATGAGTTTATTACTACAAGGTGGACCAGTTACAGAAGATATTACTAATTATACAATTGGCGAATATATTACTGAGAATGCAACTGTTGAAAAAACTGTAACTACTCAAGGATTTTATACTGACCCGGCATATACATATGGTAGTTATTATAATGGT
>NZ_JAQTPQ010000356.1 GCF_028712645.1 Flavobacterium sp.
CTCCTGCCCTATTCCTGGACCAATTCCGATGGCTTGCGGGATGAAATCGAATGTTATTTTCGAAATGTGTTTTTCTTGAACATCGGTTAAAACCATCACTTCAGGATTGGCGGTTTGCAGGATTTCGTAACCACATCGCGGAATAAACACCGTAACCAGACCACAACCGGTTTTCAAACAAGCCTTGGATGACAAAGCCATCGCTCCTATTTTCCCATAACTTCCGCCAATTAACAAAGCGTGACCTTGAATGCCTTTGTGCGTTTTTTGGTCAATGGGTTTGTAGCGTTTTAGGATTTCCTTTTTATGGATAGGAATTGGATTTTTCATTGGATTTGTTTGCATAAAGTTACAAAATTTAAACTTCCGTTCGTTTCTGACATTATTCTATTTTATTTCTAAAAATATATTTGTTTAAGTTATTTGCATAATTTTCCACAAACATCCTCAGATAAATGAGTAAAGTCAATTTTACTTATATTAGCTATGAATTTTATAATACCAAAATTTACTAAAAAATAAATCCTTAAAAAAATAATTTAAAAAATATATTTGACTATTTTTGTCAAAACAAATTTTGTCTTATGGAAACATTTGGAGATATTATTAAAAACAAACGAGAAAGCAAAGGCTTAATATTACGACAAGTTGCTTCTGCACTTGACATTGACCAAGCAATTGTGAGTAAATTTGAACGAGGAGAGCGAAAACCAACAAAAGAACAGGTTGGTAAATTTGCTGAATTTTATGATTTAGACAAAGACTTTTTAGTCACAAGTTGGTTAAGTGATAAAATTGCAAATGAAATTTTATATGAAAATAATATTGCAGAAGTTCTAAAAGTAGCAGAAGAAAAAGCATTATACCTAAAAACTATTCACGATGGAAAATAAAATAAAAGTTGTAGAATTATTTGCTGGAGTTGGTGGTTTCAGACTTGGTTTAGAAGGATGGAATAACAAATCAGCATCGTCAAATTACAAAAATGAATTTGAAAGTCCTTACCAAGTAGTTTGGAGTAATCAATGGGAACCATCAACCAAAGTACAACACGCATCTATGGTTTATGAAACGCGCTGGGATAAAAAAAGTCATTGCAGTCAAGATATTTCAACAGTCGAAATATCTGAAATTCCAGATCACGATTTGTTAGTGGGAGGATTTCCTTGTCAAGATTATTCAGTTGCAACAACACTAAAAAATTCAAAAGGATTAATTGGAAAAAAAGGCGTTTTGTGGTGGTCAATTCACAAAATTTTAAGCGAAAAAGAAAATAAACCAAAGTATTTGTTTCTTGAAAATGTTGATCGCCTTTTAATTTCTCCTTCCGGGCAACGCGGGAGAGATTTTGCTATAATTCTAAAAAGTTTAAACGATTTAGGCTACGCAGTTGAATGGCGAGTTGTAAACGCAGCAGAATACGGAATGCCACAAAGAAGAAGAAGAATTTTCATTTTGGCATATTCTCAAAATTCAACAATTTATAACGAAATAAAAGAAACTAATTCAACCGATTGGTTACTTAAAGATGGAACTTTAGCAAACGCATTTCCTGTACAAAGTGATAATATTTTGTTTCCAAATGAATTCAAACTTAAAGGTGATATAGTTGAAATTTCAGAAAATTTCAACAAAAATGGTAAAACAGGAATGTTCGAAAATACAGGAATTATGATTGATGGAATTGTGACGACAATTAAAACGAAACCAAGTTACGAGGACAAATTCACGATTCTAAAAGACATCATTCAAAACAGAGAAGTAACCGAAGAATTCTATATAAACGAGGAAGATTTGGATAAATGGTTTTACTTAAAAGGTGCAAAAAAAGAAATGAGAAAAAATTCTCAAGGTTTTGAGTACAATTACAGCGAAGGCGGAATGATTTTTCCAGATTCACTGGACAAACCATCGAGAACAATTATAACAGGCGAAGGCGGAAAATCTGCATCAAGATTTAAACACGTTATAAAAACTGCAAAAGGTTATAGAAGATTATCGCCAATTGAATTAGAAAGACTAAATATGTTTCCTGATAATCACACAAAATTTGAAGGAATTACAGATACTAAACGCGCATTTTTTATGGGTAATGCTTTGGTTGTTGGAGTTATAGAAAAAATTGGTATTGCATTAACTCAAAAAATAAACAATGAAGTTACCATATAATCCAAAAGATAAAAAATCTGTAATTGATTACGCGAAATTGCTTAAAGGAAAATCTTTAAGACAAGTTTGTGATTCAAAAGTTTTAGAGCATTCCTATTCTGGTAAAGGAAACTTTGGGCAAGTTTTAGAGAAATTCTATTTTGGTTATGAACCAAACTCTTTGGCAGAAGCAGATTTTGCTCAAATTGGAATGGAGTTAAAATCATCTCCATTAAAACAATTAAAGAACAATGAGTTTCGTTCAAAAGAGCGATTAGTTTTAAACATCATTAACTACGTTAATGTTGTTAATCAGAATTTTGAAAATAGTGATTTTGTTAAAAAGAATGCAAGCATCCTTTTGATTTTCTATTTGCATCAAGCTGGTTTTGATATTTTGGATTATCTGATAAAATTGGTTGATGAATGGAGTTTTCCATCAACAGATTTAGAAATCATCAAAAGAGATTGGGAATTAATTACAAAGAAAATTACCGAAGGAAAAGCACACGAATTATCTGAAGGAGATACATTTTATTTAGGTGCTTGTACAAAAGGAGGAAAAGGAGGAAATCCAAGACCACAACCAAATAATACAATTCTAGCAAAACAAAGAGCCTATTCTTTCAAACAAGGTTATGTAAATCATATCATTGCATCGATTGCAAACGAAAGTAAAGGAATTTACGGAAAATTAATTCCAAACGTTCAAGTTGCTAAAAAGCAAACAATTGAAGAAATCGTAATTTCTAAATTCAAACCTTTCTATGGAAAATATGAAGA
>NZ_JAQTPQ010000357.1 GCF_028712645.1 Flavobacterium sp.
CCGAAGTTTTTCCAAGTTTCGATATGTAGTTTTATAGCATCCAAATCGGTTTTGTGGTCACCCACTAATTGAAACGCTCTCAATGTTTCTAAATAGGCTTTTTTCTTGTCGAAAGCTTCTATTTCTTCACCATTTTCTTCGTTTTTTTGCTCTTTTAATTTATCAAAATAATGATTGCAAGCTTCCTTGAATTCGGCCCAAATTTTGTCTGAATATTTTCTAGGAACGTGACCTATTTGTTTCCATTCCTCTTGAATTTTCTTCATAACAGGAGTAGTGGCAGCAAAATCGGTGCTTTCCTGAAGTTCTTTAGCTTTGGCAACAAGAGCCATTTTTTTGTTCAAATTAGTATTTTGGTCTTTTTTAATGTCTTTGTAAAACGAATTTTTGAAAGAATTAAAATTTCTAACAGCAGTTTTAAATGCTGCCCAAGTTTCTTCATTCACCTCCGATGGAACTTTTCCTGCTGAGAAAAAAGCAGTTCTCAAAGCTTCTACTTTTTCAATCTGTCCCAACCATTGCGAATGGGCATTTACTTTTTCAGTTGCCAAAACTTCAATTTTAGCTATGATTTCTTTTTTCTTTTCTAGATTTTCTAGCTCAGTTCCTCTTAAATTTTCGAACAAAACTTCACGTTTATCGTGCATTTGTTTGGTCAAATCGCTAAACTTGTTCCAAATATCATCACGATTTTCTCTCGAAACAGGACCAATATCCTCTTTCCATATTTTATGCAAATCCTGTAATTCCCGGAATGCTTTATTAATGTCGGCTTCGTTAATTAATTCTTCAACACGCGCAATAATTTTTTGTTTTTGCTCTAAATTGTGTTTAAAATCAAGGTCTCGTGCTTCTCTGTCTAAGTGTAAATAGTCATAGAAATTCTCTACGTGAAAATGATAATTGTTCCAAACGTGATTGTATTTATCTTTCGGAATTGGACCTGCATTTTTCCATCGTTCTCTTAAATCATTGAATTGCTTCAAGGTATCTTTGATGTTTTCCTGCGGATTGATGAGATCTTTTAATTCCTCAACAATCGCCAATCTGTTTTCTAAGTTTGTTTTCAGATTAGTTTGCAAACTTTTGAAATGAGTATTTTTATTATCCCTGAATAAGGAATAAAATTGATCAAATTTTGTTTTTAGCGGAGAATGATATTGAAATTCTTCATTTGCATCTGTATTTTCGGCAAGAAACTCTTCTTTTTTCTCTTCTAGAAGATGATAGTATTTTGCCAAAAACGATTTTTTAATTTCTTCAACGTGATCTTTTACCGACATCACTTTTTCGTTGGTAACCAAATTTTTCAATTCTTCAACAAGTGATTCTAAAGATAAAGTATCATAATCCAGCATCGGAATGTCGTGACGTTCTTTCAGTGTTTCATCTTCGCTTTCCTCAGCATTAGTATCGGCGATGGCGTCGATAGCTGTTTTATTGGTTGCCTCAACTGTAGTATCAACTTCTGTCAATTGCTCAGCCTGCTCTTTATCGCTCGAGTCTTCGGCAGTAGCTGTAGCATCAGTTTCGATGATTAATTCTGTTACTTCACTATTTTCAGGTTCAGCAACTCCTGTTTCTTCTAATACAATTGTATCAGGTTGGATCGTTTCGTTTGAATCGATTCCTAAATTTCCATCTGCATCAAGCAGGTTATCAGTCTTTTCTTCTAACATTTTTTCAATGTGTAAGGGTTCAATTTTTTTTTCGAATGCGAAAGATAGTAAAGGTGTAGCAAAATTCAAAGAAATTCCTTTATTTATAGTCGTTTTATGTGTAGAAGTATTTTTTGAAGGATTCATTTTACTGGTTTCCAACGATAAAGGAAACGCTTTAACCAAGATTTAAAATTCAATAATTCTTTGATTTTTTTCAGGATTTATTTAAAAAAAAAAATGGCGAGTAGCTATAAATATTTTTTTTGCTAATGGTTGGTCGCTTGGCGAAGGAGTAGATTTGAATCTAAACGCTTGAAACAGCGAGACTATCAATCCTTAACTGTTTACATCGAACTTAACCCATCACTTTGCGAACCGCCGAATACGTGACCCGCTTGGTTTATCCTGAGCGAAGCCGAAGGAATCGGTGGTGTACTCAATTTAATATTGTTTTTTTGGTTTTCATGAATGAAAATATTTGAGAGGCGCACTCCGTCAGTTACTGACAGAGCCGTCTACTCGATTGGCGGTTCGGTTATTTGGTTTCAATCAGAAGAGGTTTTGCTTTTATTCGATAATAGCCAAATATTTCTTTTATTTCATTTTTATTTAATATTGTGCATTTAGTTTCAAATTCAGCTTCTTTTTCATCCATCATTGAACGCATTAATATTAATTTAAAAACTTCGGTTTTTTTATTCAATTCAATATCAGTTCCATTTTTGTAAACAAACTTTTCATAAGCTTTCAGCATATTAAGCCAAACTTCAATTTCATTGTCAGGATTTTGATCCCGTTTAAAATTTGTAATTGTTTCTTCCAAAGAAATTTTATAGACGTCAGCAAATGATGATTGGATCTTTTTTATTTTCTCAATTTGCTTTTCAGACAATTGTTCGTGGACAATTTCATTTTGAAAGAGTTCATTTGGATTTACACTTTTAACACTTTCTTTTTCCGATTTTACTTTACGATAATATGCCAAAACAAATATGCCCAACAGAAAAATTGAAATGTAGATTATTTGATTCATTTTGATTTTCATTAAACTTTATTTTCTGTTATACGTTTTCTGTAGCTTGTAACTGACTGCCGACGTCAGTCTGTGAAAAAACTTCCATTTTGTTTCCCACAAATATAGCACAATAGTTGCATTACAAATCATCAAGCAAGCTTTTACTTATTCCAAACCTTCCACGCTTTCTCTGCCTGAAAAATAAGCATATCAAGTCCGTTTTTAGTTTGTGCACCTTGTGCTGCCGCTTT
>NZ_JAQTPQ010000358.1 GCF_028712645.1 Flavobacterium sp.
TTTATTTCCGTTAGGAAAAACTTTAAAAACTGATATTTCAACAATTCGATCTTTGGCGACATCAATTCCTGTGGTTTCTAGGTCGAAAAAACAAATTGGTTTATTAAGCTTGAGCTCCATTTATAAATTTTAGAATGACAAATATATCTTTTTGAACTTACCGTTCATCGATTGTTTAAAAAAGTTTAAAAATTAAAAACCGACAAGTTCCTAAAAACAGTCGGATTTAATAGTTTTAGAGTATATCAAAAATTAGAAATTTCTATCTATATCAAATGCCTCTAGATATTCGGCAACACGTTTTACGAAGCTTCCTCCCAAGGCACCATCAACAACTCGATGGTCATAACTGTGAGAAAGAAACATTTTTTGGCGAATGCCGATAAAATCTCCTTCGGGTGTTTCAATAACAGCAGGCACCTTTCGAATGGCTCCAAGAGCCAAAATTCCTACTTGTGGTTGATTGATAATTGGTGTTCCGAAAACGCTTCCAAAAGTTCCCACATTGGTAACTGTATAAGTCCCGCCTTGTGTATCGTCTGGTTTTAATTTTCCTGCTTTAGCACGACTTCCAAGATCATTCACAGCCTTTGCCATTCCTACTAAATTGAGTTGGTCAGCATTTTTAATAACCGGAACAATCAGGTTTCCGTTTGGCAATGAAGCGGCCATTCCGAGGTTAATATTTTTCTTTTTGATAATGAAATCGCCGTCAACAGCAATATTCATCATTGGAAAATCTTTCAAAGCTTTAGCAACAGCCTCCATAAAAATTGGAGTATAAGTCAGCTTCTCGCCTTCTCTTTTTTCAAAAGTTGCTTTGACTTTCTCTCTCCATTTTACAATATTTGTTACATCAACTTCTATGAACGATTGCACGTGCGCCGATGTTTGCACTGATGCCACCATATAACCAGAAATCAGTTTGCGCATTCTGTCCATTTCGATGATTTCATCGCCTCCATTAACAGAAACTGGGGTTGGTTGTTGAATGATTGGTGCTGGTTTAGAAATAACTGGTTCTTGGCTTATGGCTTTTGGGGCTATTTTTCTATCAGCAACAAATTTCAAAATATCTTCTTTGGTAACTCTTCCGTCTTTTCCTGAACCAGAAATATTTTCTAATTCAGCAACTGAAATCCCTTCTTCTTTGGCAATATTTTTTACTAATGGGGAAAAGAATTTATCAGAATCCGAGAAATTAGTTGGAGTAGCAAGAGTTTCTTTGACAACCTCAACACTTTTTTCAATTGCAGCAACTTCAACTGGAACAATATCTTCAATTTTCACCTTTTGGGAAACAGAATTACTTTCGGTTTCAATAATAGCAATGGTTTGCCCTACTTGAACCAAATCATCTTTCCCAAACAATTGTTCTACTAAAATTCCTGAAACCTCGCTTGGCACTTCACTATCGACTTTATCAGTTGCGATTTCGAGAACAGCCTCATCGGCTTCGATTTTATCGCCAACTTGTTTCAACCAATTTGTGATGGTTGCTTCTGCAACACTTTCTCCCATTTTTGGAAGTTTTAATTCAAATCTTGCCATATTGTTAACTTAAAAAGTGGTTTTGGTTTTCTGCCTGCAAAATTAGTGATTATATTTAGTTTTCACCACGAATTAGACAAATTTACACGAATTTTTAGTATTACTACAAAGTCGAAAAGTTGCAAAGTTTTTAAACCTGAAATCCTAAATCTAAAATCCTAAATCTAAAATTTTTACAACTTCGCCTCTATCAAAACTACTGTTGCTACCAATCATAAAATCAGTTGATTTAGGGATAATTTTAAAAGTAAAACTCTTATTTTTATTTGCTTCTAATGTTTCAATTATAGTCTTGAAATCGGAATAATTTTGATCAAAAATAATCTCGGTTGCTCTATTTTTCGAAAACGTTTGAGGTAAATTTTGAAGTTGTACTGGTTTTTGGAACTGATTTTCTAGTTTTTCTTTCAAAATTTCATTCTCAGAAATCAAAATATAATTATTTGGTGATGATTTTGGTTTTGATTTCCCTTGAAACATTTTGACTAAGGAGAAAAACACAATTCCCATTTTCATAAAAAGAGAAAAGAAAAAAGATACCCGAAAATGTTTTTTATAAAAGAAATTCATCGCTTCCTGAAAACGTTTCATATACGTTCCATCTTTAATCGTGCTTTCTCCTTTATAATGAATGACTGAAGTTTCGTGGAAATAAAAATTTGACTTTCCTGTTTTCAACGCCATATAACTCAAATCAATATCGTCAGAATACATAAAGCAATTTTCGTCAAAACCTCCTATTTCATTATACAAATCACGTTTCATCAACATAAAAGCACCCACAAGAATCTCAACTTTTCCGGTTTCATTTTCAGATAAATGCTGGGCATAATATTTCCCGAAAGACTTTGGAAAAAGCCTATACAAACCCATAATTTTGGTAAATGCAACCCAAGGTGTTGGAATTCCTCTTTTGCTTTCCGGAAGAAAATTTCCAGTTCCATCAATGAGTTTCACGCCAATAATTCCAATATTTTTTTGTTTTTTGGCAAAAGCCAATACTTTCGTGAAAGTATCTTCGGCTACAACCGTATCGGGATTTAAAATACAAATGTATTCGCCTTTTGCTTGGCTTACTCCAATATTATTCCCCTTTGGAAAACCTGAATTTTCTTTATTTTCTATGAGTTTGACATTCGGAAAACGCTGCTTCATCATCGCACAACTGCTGTCAGAGGAATTATTGTCGATTACAATAATTTCTCCGTCAATGTTATTTAAAGCTTTTTCGACACTTAAAACACATTGCTCCAGAAAAAAGCGAACGTTGTAATTGAGAATGATGACAGATAGTTGCATATTTTTAAAATTTACAGCAACTTAATTAAGTCGTC
>NZ_JAQTPQ010000106.1 GCF_028712645.1 Flavobacterium sp.
GTCACCCAAGTTTTGTAATGAGTAACTCATTTACAAACCAAACTCTAGCTCAAATCGAATTGTGGAAAAACAGCGCAGCTTACAACAATGACGTGTATATGTTACCTAAACATTTAGATGAAAAAGTGGCCATGTTGCACTTGGCGAAACTAGGTGTTGAATTGGAAACTTTGCGTGTGGATCAAGCGGATTACATTGGAGTTCCTGTTGAAGGACCATTCAAACCGGAGTATTACAGGTATTAGTATTAAGATTTTAGTATTAAGTATTAAGATGGAAACCCTTGCAGCAATGTGAGGGTTTTTTGTTTGGTAAAAAGCCAAATGATTTTGTATTTAAAATTCATTCTTAACAAACTCTTATTTTGAAGTTGGAATATTGATTCCTTTAAAAAAGTCTTCTAAACTTATTTCTAATAATCTACAAATTTTAATAAGGGTTTTTCAACTCAAAATTTGCTCCTGTTTCCAATCTCCAATAGGCAGACCTACTCATTCCTAACTCAAAGGCAATGTGCTCATAATTGGAATAACCTTTTAATTTTCGCAGTTCTTTCAATCGCAATGCTATTGCTTCCAGTTCAGGTAATTTGAGATTTTCTAAAGAATTTTCCATACCCCAAATCTCAAAAATTTGTATTTTTTGTGGTACTCTAAAATAAAGTACACTATATAATAGAATTTTTATTACATTTGAATCTAATAAAAATCAAAAAAATGAAGAAAGTACTTATTATATTCTCTGTCCTATTACTAACAATTAGTTGTAAAAAAGAAGTTCATCAAAATGAAAACGAAATTATTGAAGAAAATTTAGAACCAAAATTGAACTTTGAAATTGTTAATTCATCAAAATCTGAATTTTATTATACGGAAAACACTGGTGGAAGCATTATGGTTTCCTATCAGACTCATTTTTCACATTTTCAAAACATTACTATAAAAAACAATTCAGATACCGCATTCAATCAATTTAATCTTAATTCTGAAATTAAAGTAACATTTGAAAATGGAGAAACTTTTACAGAAGAAGGATTTGGAAGTACAGATTCAAGCATTAGTATCAAAGATTTATGGAAACCAAATACAGTAAGAACATTTAATATTAAAACTTACGGTCCATATCCAAAAGATTTGATGGAAAGAACTCCTGTAAGTTTAACAATTACCTATAAACTTAATGCAAAAGGCATTGATGGTGAACTTGAAGAAAGTCAAAGTTTCAACATACTAGATGATTGGAAAAATTTTCAAAAAAAATTAGGCTATAGACAATAACATTCGAATAAAAACATTAATTTATGAGCATCTTGGGAAGATTTTATTTTAAGCAAACAATTTACGGCAATTTATTAGGCGAGTTTTCAAATAACAAAACTTCAGTAAATCTAACAGAAAGCGCAAACATTATAGAGAATTATGTTGGAAAATTTACAGGAAAATATAAAACAACTTGGTTTCAAGACGAACAACATAATTTAAATTTAGAAATTACATTTCGTGACAATACAAACAACAATATATATAATTTAGCTTGGACTGATGAAAAAAATAAAATAGTTTATTTTGGAGAAGGATTTTTAGTTGATGAAATATTAGTTGGTGATTATAGAGATTTTGAAAAAATACAAGAGTAAATAAAAATAGTATTTCATAAAACCTCAAAACTCCTATTCTCCCAAAAGTCTAGGAGTTTTTTTTAACAACCAAGCTCACAACAATAACCTGAAATATTTTATATCCTTGTATTTTAATTGATTACTTATCATAATGACTACACTTACTGTAAACATAAAAGACATTTCTCAAATTACCATTATCAAAAAAATTTTGAAAGCTTTTGATGTGGAAGTTATTGAGCAAAACAATGAAATTACAAATCCCGAAATAATCGAAAGGTTAGAAAAACATCATAAAAACTTTCAAGAACCTGCCTACAGAGAAGAAAACTACACCAAAGTAGATTCAAAAATATATGGGCAATTCACTAATTCACTACTTCATAAACATAAAACCTCAAAACTCCTAACTTTCATAAGTCCAGGATTTTTTTTGTTTCAACACCAATTTAATCCCCAAAATATTTTTACGTAAATTAGCCATTGCTTAAAAAAGCAAAAAATATACTATTCGAATCACAACATAACAAATATGAAAGCAAAGACCATTTTAGAAACCATTGGAAACACTCCTGTGGTTCAAATCAACAAGTTGTTTGGAAACAAAAAAGAAGTTTGGATTAAATTAGAAAAATCGAATCCAGGAAACAGCATCAAAGACAGAATCGCTTTGGCGATGATAGAAGATGCTGAAAGCAAAGGATTATTGAATTCCAAAAGTGTAATTATTGAACCAACTTCAGGAAACACGGGAATAGGTTTAGCATTGGTCGCAGCCGTGAAAGGATACAAAGTTATTCTGGTAATGCCTGATTCTATGAGTGTGGAACGCAGAAAATTAATGGAAATTTATGGTGCCGAATTTGTACTTACGCCTCGCGAAAAAGGAATGAAAGGAGCAATTGAAAAAGCTGCCGAATTAGTATTGGAAACTCCAAACGCTTGGTCTCCAAAACAATTTGACAATCCAGCAAATGTTGCAGTTCACGAAAGAACTACAGCACAAGAAATTATTGCCGATTTCCCTGGTGGACTAGATTATGTCATCACAGGCGTTGGAACAGGTGGACACATTACGGGGGTAGCAAAAGTATTGAAAGCTAAATTTCCAAATATCAAAATAATTGCTGTTGAACCCGAATTATCACCGGTTTTAAGTGGCGGAAATCCTGGCCCACATCCTTTGCAAGGAATTGGAGCAGGTTTTGTTCCGTCTATTTATCGTGCCGACTTGATTGATGAAGTGGTGCAAGTAACAAAAGAGAATTCATTTGAATATGCTCAAAGAATTGCTAAAGAAGAAGGTATTCTCGTGGGAATTTCAACAGGGGCTTCTCTAGCAGCTGTAGCCAAAAAACTGGAAACAATTCCCGACGGAGCGGTTGTGCTAACGTTTAATTATGATACAGGCGAAAGATATTTATCTATCGAAGGGTTGTTTTAACCTTAAAATCTATGAACTGGAAAAATATTTTAACCAGTATTTAATTTACCTCTCGGCTCCCTCTCCTTTGGAGAGGGTTGGGGTGAAGGAAACAAAAAAACCCGCTTCTCACGAAACGGGTTTTCTAATTATTGAGAAAATCAATTATGCTTCAACTTCAAATGGAAGTATAGAAACGTATGATTTATTATCTCTTTTCTTTTGGAACTGAACAACTCCATCTACTCTTGCGTGTAGGGTGTGATCTTTACTAATGTAAACGTTTTCACCTGGATTATGTTTTGAACCTCTTTGTCTAACGATGATGTTTCCAGCAATAGCAGCTTGTCCACCAAAAATCTTAACGCCTAAACGTTTTGATTCTGATTCTCTACCATTCTTGGAACTACCGACACCTTTCTTGTGAGCCATGACGTATAAGTTTTATATTGTTATTATTCTTGTGTCTCTTCTTTTTTAGCTTTTGGAGCTTTTTTTACTTTTGGAGCAGCTACTTCTTCAGTGGCAACTTCAACAGTTTCTTTTTTGGCAGCCGCTTTTTTAGGGGCTGATGCTGTAATACCTTCGATTACAATTTGAGTAAGATACTGACGGTGTCCGTTTCTCTTTTTGTAACCTTTTCTTCTTTTCTTTTTGAAAACGATTACTTTATCTCCTTTTAAGTGTTGTAACACTTTGGCTTCTACTGAAGCACCTTCTATAGCTGGGGCGCCTATTGTGATTGTACCGTTGTCGTCTAACAAATAAACTTTGTCGAAAGAAACTTTTGTTCCTTCTTCATTTGCCAAACGGTGAACGTAAACCTTTAGGTCTTTGCTAACTTTGAATTGTTGCCCTGCTATCTCTACGATTGCATACATAACAAATTGTTTTATAAATTTTTAAGGTTGCAAATATACAATTAAATATTTATTCTGCAATTAGTTCTCCAAAAAAATAATTGAATTGTTTTATATCAAGATTTTCAGCTATTTACCAATGGTTTAAAGGTTTTATTTTAGATGAAAAGCGTTAAATTTTTACCAATAATCAGATTGATGTTTTATACATAATTAAAAAAAGGTATTTTTGATGTAACAATAATTGTTGTTATTTTACCAATTGCAAATAAAATTTTTATTAATCCTCATGAAAAAATCAATAATGGTGTTAAGTACTGTGCTAATGCTTGGAGGAATTGCTCAGGCCCAGAAAGTAGCTTTCGAAGAATATAATTTAGAAAATGGTCTGCACGTTATTTTGCATAACGACCCTTCAGCACCAGTGGTAATAACTTCGGTAATGTATCATGTGGGCTCGAAAGATGAAAACCCAGAAAGGACTGGATTTGCTCACTTTTTCGAACATTTATTGTTCGAAGGAACCGAAAACATCAAACGAGGTGAGTGGTTCAAGATGGTGTCTTCTAATGGAGGAATAAATAACGCTAACACTTCGGATGACAGAACTTATTATTACGAAGTTTTTCCTTCGAATAATTTAGAATTGGGACTTTGGATGGAATCTGAAAGAATGATGCATCCTGTAATCAATCAAATTGGAGTTGATACTCAAAACGGAGTTATAAAAGAAGAGAAAAGAACAGTTTTTGATAATCGCCCCTACGGAAATTATATTGCCGTTGTAAAAGAAAATATGTTCAAAAACCATCCATATCGTTGGTCAACCATTGGTTCAATGGAACATTTAGATGCCGCCACTTTAGAAGAATTTCAAGCTTTTCATAAAAAATTCTACACCCCAAACAACGCTGTTTTAGTTGTTGCGGGTGATTTCGATAAAAAACAAGCCAAGGAATGGATTCGCAACTATTTTGGTACAATTTCAAGTGGCGAAAATTTGAAAAAACAAATTTTTACGGAAGAGCCAATAACACAAACCATTAAAGCCAGATATGAAGATCCAAATATCCAGATTCCTATGCTTGTTACTTCTTATCGAACTCCTTCGATGAAAACTAGAGATGCAAGAGTGTTAGAAATGATTTCTTCTTTATTAAGTGACGGCAAAAGCTCTAAATTGTATAAAAAAATTGTTGATGATAAAAAAATGGCGCTACAAATAGGTGCATTTACTTATAGTCAAGAAGATTACGGAATGTATATTATTTATAGTCTTCCGCTTGGAGAAAATACTACCACAACTATATTAAATGAGATAGACGAAGAAATTGTAAAATTGCAAACAGAATTAATTTCTGAGAAAGAGTATGAAAAATTACAAAATATAATTGACAATCAATTTGTAAACCACAATGCAAATGTGGAGGGAATTGCTGAAAACTTGGCGAAATACTATTTGTTATATGGTAATGTAAATTTAATTAATACTGAGGTTGAACTTTTTCATTCAATCACTCGAGAAGAAATTAGAGATGTTGCCAAAAAATATTTAAATCCAAATCAAAGATTGATTTTGGATTATGTTCCCGTTACAGAAAAAGTTCAAAACTAAGACGGTCCAAATTATGAAAAAAACAAACATTCTATTATTCATTTTGTTCTTATCCGGAATTATGCAAGCACAATACCGCCCGCAACCCAAACCTGGAAACGCTCCAGTAATAAATATCAAAAAGCCTCAAACATTTGTATTGGGAAATGGCTTAAAAGTAATGATTGTCGAAGATCATAAATTGCCTAGAGTTATCTGTAATCTTACTTTAGATAATGCTCCATTTGCCGAAAAAAACAAAAAAGGAGTTGATGATTTGAGCAGTAGATTAATTGGGAATGGATCAAAAAACACATCTAAAGAAGCCTTTAATGAAGAGTTAGATTTTTTTGGTGCCGATATGAGTTTTAGTTCCCAAGGAGCTTTTGCAAGTTCACTATCTAAATATGCTGGTCGAATATTAGAGATGCTGGCCGATGGTGCTTTGAATCCTAATTTTACTCAAGCTGAATTTGATAAGGAAAAAGCAAAAATGTTAGAAGGTATTAAGGCGAATGAAAAAAGTGTTCCAGCAATTGCCAATAGAGTTGTTAATGCTTTAACTTTTGGAAAACAACATCCATCGGGTGAATTTACTTCCGAGGAAACGCTCAATAATGTTACTCTTGCTGACATTGAAGCTAATTATCAAAATTATTTTGTACCCGAAAATGCTTATTTGGTAATCATTGGCGATGTAAAATTTAATAATGTTAAGCCTGTTGTGGAAAAATTATTTGGTTCTTGGAAAAAAAGAAGTATTCCAAAACTAATTTATGACAAGCCAGAAGATGTTTCTTTTACTCAAATTAATTTTGTTGATGTTCCTAATGCCGTTCAATCCGAAATTTCATTGGTAAACACAATACATTTAAAAATGAGTGACCCTGATTTCTTCCCAGCTGCAATAGCAACCTATATTCTTGGTGGTGACTTCAATAGTTATTTGAATATGAATTTGAGGGAAGAACACGGCTGGACTTATGGAGCTAATGCAATTATTGGAGCTGGTAAATATGTAACAAAAATGAAATCATCATCTGCAGTAAGAAGTTCAGTAACAGATAGTGCTGTTGTTGAATTTATCAAGGAAATTAAAAGAATTAGAACTGAGAATGTAAGTGATGAAGTGCTTGCAAACGTAAAAGCAGGTTACATCGGGCGATTTGTGATGAAGGTTCAACAGCCTCAAGCCGTAGCGCGATATGCATTGAATATTGAAACAGAAGATCTTCCGGAGAATTTTTATGAGAATTATATCAAAACCATAAATGCTGTAACCTCCGAAGATGTAAAACGTGCCGCTAACAAATATTTTCTTATCGATAATACCCGAATTGTAATTGCAGGAAAGGGTTCGGAGGTAATTCCTGGTTTGGAAACCTTGAAAATCCCCATTTTTTATTTTGATAAATATGGGAATCCTACTGAAAAACCTGTTTTGAATTAACAACCAGCGATGATAAAAAGTAATAAAATAAAGACTGATTTTTAAGACAGTCTTTATTTTTTAGAATATATATGAGAAACTACTTCTTAGCAGATAAATAAACTCCAATTAAAATGATAAACGCGCCCAGAAACTGCACAGGTGTGAGCATTTCATTATCTAACAATCCCCAAAAAAAAGCAATAATAGGAATAAGATAAGTTACTGAAGTGGCAAAAACTGGTGATGACATTTGTATCAGTTTAAAAAAAAGAACATTCGCTATTCCTGTTCCTATAACTCCTAATATCAAAATAAATAAAACAGAACGCTGTACATTTACTAAATGTATAACTTCGAAAAAGCCAGTAAAAAACAAAATCAAAAAAGCAGGAAAAAAAAGAACGGTAAAATTTCCTGTCGTTATACTCAAAGGGCTCAAATCAGATAGGAATCTCTTGATGAGGTTTACGTTTATAGCATAACAAATGGTTGCAATTATAACTAATATTGCATAATAATAGTTGTGTCCAGGATGATTAATCGCTCCATTTAGAACTAAAAGAATGCTTCCAATGAGTCCAATAAAAACTCCCCATATTTGTCTTTTTTGAAAACTTATTCCAAAAAAAAAGAGCTCCTAAAATCAGGGTGTTTAAAGGGGTTAATGCATTTAAAATTGCGGTAATGGAACTGTCAATTTCTGTTTCGGCAATAGAAAAAAGATAGGCTGGAATAAATGTGCCAAGTAATGAAGTTAGTGCAATATATTTCCATTTATTTTTTGGAATTTTAGACAAACTTTTATACCCTATTATCATCAAAAAGATTGCGGCAAATAGGATTCGTAAAGAGCCCAATTGCATCGCGGTTAAACCTATCAATCCTTTTTTTATCAATATAAAGGAACTTCCCCAAATCAAGGAAAGGACAATTAAATAAACCCATTTTAGCTGTTTTGAATTCATAAACGAAAATTTGGCTCAAAATTGTAATAATTTTATGAATTCCCATTGTTTTTTTTCATTAATTTTATCCCCTATAACAAGATGATGAATCTTTAAAATTAAATTACAATGAACTTTTCCAAATCAATTTTGATGGTAACACTTACAAGCCTTTTGTTTGTAGGATGTAAAGAAAAAACTAACGATGCTATTTCAGAGTCTGCAACTGAAACAAATGCGCCAAAAGTAAAAAAGGAAATCGCTAGTGCAAATCTTCAAACTGCTAGTTTCACCATTGACGGAATGACTTGTGCCATAGGTTGTGCAAAAACAATTGAAGAAGAATTAAATGGACTTGACGGTGTGCAAAAAGCATCTGTAGATTTTGAAAAAAAATCAGCAACTATTTCTTTTGACAAAACTATTTTAAATCCTGATAACATTGCTAAAGTTGTTGAAGCCACAGGAGATGGAAAAACATACAAGGTTTCGAATATGAAATCGTAAATCTTGCAAATGTTTGCTGAATGCAGAAGAATTCATTAACAGTGAAAACAAAATTCTTGTAGAAAATTTAATAGAATATTCTGTTAGTTGGATTAATTACAGAATTAATAAGCTTAATTATTAATGTTGTCTTCTAGACTTTTAAAATCAATTTCTTTTCCATTCACATCAAAAAATTGATATTTGAATTTTAATTTACCGTCAATTTCTTCGATATTGACATTCATTTGATAAAAACCGTTATTCCATTCTACAATCACGTGATACGAATAATCACCAACTCCAAAACTGCTTGGAAGATTACTGGTGTAGATCATTTTCTTTGATTTGAGGTTCAATGTGCTTACCTCAATATTTTCATAGGTGCCAATTTCATCATCATTAATTGGCTGTCCCATATAATAGTGATTCCCTGATGGTTTTTTATTTTTTCGTTTGTCTTTAGGGCCATTATAAATATCTTTAATTGAAAAAATAACATCTTTCAATGAGCTTTTCCCAACATTTAAAATAGAAAATTTTATTTGATGACTATACATTAATCGATGCACTTTTTTGTGGTTTCCTTCAATAGAAGCTCCTTCTCCAAGATCGGTACTTGTTATTTCTATAACCGGTAAATTTTGACCAGCAATCTGACTAAAAGATTCTGATTTAAACTTTTTAAGTCTGTTTTCAGATTCAGCAACTGCAATTATTTTTTCTTTCAATTCTTGATTTAAAGATTCTATTTCTTTAGTAGCTACTTCAAGTTCTTTTTTTGCCTTTGCAGATTTTTCATTGGCATAAAAACTTCCTTGATATACAAAAAAGATTGAAAGTCCTATCAAAACACATCCAATAAATGCCAATAGTAAAGTTATCATAAACGCTTTCTTTTTCATTACGAAAATTTGGATTGAGAATGGCTAAAATGGAGCTGGGTTTTCTCTTTATTTAGGGTGTAAAAATATAGTAAATTTCACTAATTAAACCTTTGCCTTTCAATATTATGTAAACATCTTATTAACCAAAACCACTAGTAAATATGGTTTTTAAATCAATTTTTAAATAATTTTCTAAACAAATTGCATAAAAAAAGCTTCTCGATTGGAGAAGCTTTTTTGGTGCGGGTAATAGGACTCGAACCTACACTCCTATCAGTGCAATTTAAAGATTTTAAAAACTTAATTAATCACTACCAAACAAATCATAAATACTAATAAAATCAATACTTAAGCAAATATATAAATCTAAATTTATATTGAATAAAATTGAACCACATTTAATGCTATTGACTAAATACTGACTAAATACTGACTAGATTATTTTTTTAATTCAAAAAATTGACTAAATTTGACTATTAAAATATTCGAATTATGGCAAAAGTTAAATTCTTACTTCAAAGTAAAACCGAAAATGCACAAATTTACATACGTGTATCAATTAGTCAATTTGTTTCGCTTAAGAAAAAAACGGGATTCTCAATAAACACAAAAGATTGGAGCGAAACTAATTTCCCTAAACAAACCAAACCCGAGAACAAACTGCTGTCCGCCAATCTCAAAAAGTTAGAAACATTTGTTTTGCAAAACCTCAACAAAGATTTAGCTAACGGAACTTTAATTGATTCATATTGGCTCGAAACACAAATAAATGATTGCTTTAGCCGAGTAATAAAAACCGATGCTGGCTTATTGATTAACCACATTCAACACATTATCGATAATGCAAACACTCGCAAAGTCAAAACAAACGGTGGGTTTAAAATTGGATTAAGTGCGAGTACAATAAAAAACTACACTTTATTCAAGAACATTGTTGCGGAATATCAAACCACTATCAAAAAACAAATTCAGTTTATAGAGATTACTAAACCATTTGTTGACAAGTTCACAAATTGGCTTGTTAATACTAAAAAATACTCTACTAACTATTCAGGTAAACAATTAGAGATTTTGAAAACAGTTTGCATCGATGCAGAAAAAAATGAAATCCCAGTAACCCCATACTCAAAAACAATCGAGCATTTTAGAGAAAGTGAAAACGACCGTTACATACAAACTTTATCGTTTGAGGAGCTGGAACAAATAAAAAATGCTGATTTTACAGATTTGGAAAAACTTAAAGAGTTTAAAAAGGAAAATCCAGAGCTCACAAAAAATATTTCTCTAACACCAGAAACATTAGACAACGCACGAAATTGGATTTTAATAGGTTGCGAAATTGGACAACGTGGAGGAGATTTATTGAACATCTCAGCTGAAAATATAAGACAGAAAGGCAACAATATTTATTTAGACATAATACAACAAAAGACCAATAAAAGCGTAACTATTGGAATTATCGCACCGCACGTAATAGACATTATAGAAAATCATTTTCCAAAAAAACTACAACATCAAAAACTAAATGTTTTGACAAAAATAGTTTGTAAGCTAGCTGGAATTGACACTATAGTTGAGGGAACAAAATTAAACACAGAAACCAATCGCAAAGAATATGGAATGTATCCAAAATACGATTTAATGGCATCACATTCATTTAGGCGTTCTTTTGCCACTAACTATTATAAAAAAATACCAACAGCAGTTTTGATAAATATTACAGGACATTCAAAAGAAAGTTTATTTTTAACCTACATAAACAAGCGTGAGGACAAGGATTCTAATGCCGACCTGTTCAGACATTTTTATGAAGATTTACACAAAGATAAAAAACCCCAACTAAGAATTGTAAAAAATGGAACAACCAACTAAATTTAAGGACAACCATCATTAAGTCACCTTTACCTTTAATCTATAATATTACTTTTTTAAAGAAGTGACAGTTTACTATTTTGTCAAACAACCTAGGTAAACATTGAGATTCCATAATAAAAAATCCAACAGAACTGACTTAACAGAGATGTTTTACTATACTAGATTAAACCACTGTAATAGGGTACAAATTCTCTCTACCAGTGAAAGAAAAAAAATAAAATTTTCAAAAGATTTCAAGAAAAAACATTTTTCAACAAGGGGGGATGCCTCTTTTATAACTCGTTTTCCTTTTCAATCATCTACCCCCTGCT
>NZ_JAQTPQ010000107.1 GCF_028712645.1 Flavobacterium sp.
ATAACCATTGCTTCTGGCACACTTCCTTCAAGGTAAACAGGAGTAACACAAGTATTTGTATCTCCAATATTAAATCCTTTACTTCTCAATCCGCTTTGCAACGCATTTACATTCTCCCAAAGTTTATCTTTCAATTCAGATGAATTACGCAATAATTCCAAACGCTTCAATGAACCAATAGTTTGAATCATTGGCAAAGCTTTGGCAAACATTTGCGAACGCAAGTTGTATTTTAGGTAATCGATAATTTCTTTGTCAGCAGCTACAAAAGCTCCAATATTCGCCATTGATTTTGCAAAAGTAGAAAAGTAAACATCAATATCATCTTGAACACCTTGCTCCTCACCTGCTCCAGCACCTGTTTTACCAAGTGTTCCAAAACCGTGTGCATCATCTACTAACAAACGGAAATTGTATTTCTTTTTCATTGCTACAATTTCTTTCAACTTTCCTTGTTGTCCTCTCATCCCGAAAACACCTTCAGTAATAAAAAGAATACCACCACCTTGCTCTGTAGCTAATTTTGTAGCTCGTTGCAAGTTTTTCTCCATACTTTCGATGTCGTTATGCTTGTAAGTAAAACGTTTTCCACTATGCAAACGAACACCATCAATAATACAAGCGTGAGCATCAACATCATAAACGATTACATCATTTCTAGTAACCAAAGCGTCAATAATCGACACCATTCCTTGGTAACCAAAATTCAATAAATAAGCTGATTCTTTCATTACAAAAGCAGCCAATTCTTGCTCTAATTGTTCGTGATATTTTGTGTGACCACTCATCATACGAGCCCCCATTGGATAGGCTGCACCGTATTGTACTGCTGCTTCAGCATCTGCTTTTCTTACTTCTGGGTGATTGGCCAAACCTAAATAATCATTTAAACTCCAGTTCAAAATTTCTTTTCCCTGAAACTGCATTCTTGGACCTAAATCGCCTTCCAATTTTGGAAAAACAAAATAACCTTCTGCTTGCGAAGCCCATTTTCCTAACGGACCTTTATTGTTTTGAATTCTTTCGAATAAATCTTTTACCATAATATAATGAAGTGCTACTATTAATTATAAGAAGTTGCAAAAATAATTATTTAAAATTTATTATGGTCTCGAAAGCAAAATTATTTTTAGGAGCTATTTCCTGCTATCCACTCTATCTTTCGCTTTTTAAAGAAAAAAGCAAAAGGATGCCGTTTCTATCAGGGCTAGAATCGTTTTTATCAAGAAACTTTGTACATTTGAAAAACATTTTCAATGTCAATTGCAAAAATCAATATCAATAAAAATATGTCACAAGAAACAAAAGAATTAAAACTCGCAGTCCTTATTGATGCCGACAACGTTCCCTACAGCAATGTAAAAGGAATGATGGAGGAAATCGCAAAATATGGAACGCCAACCACAAAACGCATTTATGCCGACTGGACAAAACCCAATGCTGGCGGTTGGAAAAGTGTTTTACTAGAACACGCCATAACTCCCATTCAACAATACAGTTATACTGTCGGGAAAAATTCTTCCGATTCCGCAATGATTATCGACGCAATGGATTTATTGTATTCAGACAAAGTCGATGGTTTTTGTATTGTTTCTAGCGATAGTGATTTTACACGATTAGCCATTAGATTGCGTGAATCTGGAATGAAAGTCATTGGAATTGGCGAAAAGAAAACACCCAATTCATTTATAGTTGCCTGTGATAGATTTGTTTACATCGAAGTTTTAGAAGGAGCTACGAAAAAGAAGATTCGCAAACCAGCATTAGCTAATACTTCAGAAATTAAAAAACCAGTAGAAAAAGTAATTGCAAAAACTGCTGAAAAACCAGAACAAAAACCTCTGAATAAAATTGATAATCAAACCATTGAACTCATCGAAGATACTCTAGAAGCTATTGGAGATGATGATGGTTGGGCGTTTCTTGGCGATGTTGGAAACCTCATCGTGAAGAAAAAACCTGAGTTCGACCCAAGAAATTACGGTTTTTCAAAACTGACTCCAATGCTAAAATCACTAACCGATATTCTAGAAATTGACGAAAGAGAATCTGACAAAAAAGGCATCAAACACGTTTTTGTTCGATTACGATATAGCTAGATTTTCTCTAAAAAAAGGAGGTCTTTTTACAGACCTCCCATTGTAGATTTTGATTTATCAGTATCAACTTGCACCCTACGGCAGTTGACTATTGAATATTCTTCTCAGTTCAGATTAATATATTCAAGTAATTAATCAAAACCACACTCAAATATACAATTTATTTACTCACAACAATCTCATTTTAAAAGTTTTAACATCAGATTAACATAATTATTTTAATTACTAAAATCCTATTTAATATTAAAAGATTAAAAACAAAACTCCCACAAAATTTTTGGATGTTTCTAAAAATAAATATTTTAAATTATACCTTCGCAAAAGTCAGAATACAAAAATCTTACACTATTTTAAGCAGTTGTAGTTTTTAGACAACATCCTTTTCAAAACTATTTATCTTTATCTTTTATCAATTCTAAATCAAAAAATGAAAATCGTATTCGCCACTAACAACAAAAATAAAATTCTCGAAGTCCAGCAAATGCTTCCTTCATCTATTGAAATTATAAGCTTAGAAAGTATTGGTTGCTATGAAGAAATTCCAGAAACTGCAACTACTATTGAAGAAAATGCCATAATGAAAGCCAATTATATCACTGAAAAATATGGCTTTGATTGCTTTGCTGATGACACTGGACTCGAAGTAGAATCGCTAAATGGCGAACCTGGCGTTTTCTCGGCTCGATACGCTGGCGAACAACGAAATGATGATGACAATATGAATAAATTATTACATGCTTTGTCTGATAAAATCAATAGAAACGCTCAATTTAAAACAGTAATTACATTAAATTTTAGAGGGAAACAGTATCTTTTCACAGGAATTGCAAAAGGCGAAATTACCTCAAAAAAGACAGGAAATCAAGGTTTTGGCTATGATCCCATCTTTCGACCGGAAGGTTTTTCGGAAACTTTTGCACAACTTTCGCTCCAAGAAAAAGGTGCCATCAGCCATCGTGGTAAGGCTACGGAACAACTTATAGCCTTCCTTAAAAACTAACTAATTGATTTTCAAATAACAATAAAATCTTAAATCTGGATTTTCCATTAGATTATCTCATTTATTAGCAGTACTTTTGCACCAAATTTTAAAAACATATATGAATAAATTTGAACAATTAGGATTGAGTGAATCGCTACAACGTGCGATTATCGATCTAGGATTTGAGAATCCGACCGAAGTACAGGAGAAAGCGATTCCCCTATTATTGGAACAAGACACAGATTTAGTTGCGTTGGCTCAGACAGGGACAGGGAAAACGGCAGCTTTTGGTTTTCCAGTCATTCAAAAAATTGATGCCGACAACAGAAATACACAGGCGTTAATTTTATCACCTACCCGCGAACTATGTTTGCAGATTACAAACGAACTTAAAAACTACTCCAAATACGAAAAAGGTATTAATGTAGTGGCTGTTTATGGTGGTGCAAGTATTACAGAACAGGCTAGAGACATCAAAAGAGGTGCGCAAATTATTGTGGCTACTCCAGGTAGAATGCAAGACATGATTAACAGGGGATTGGTAAACATTTCCCAGATTAATTACTGTATTCTTGACGAGGCAGACGAAATGTTGAATATGGGTTTCTACGAAGACATCGTAAACATCCTTTCAACAACTCCAGACGAAAAAAGCACTTGGTTATTCTCGGCTACAATGCCAGCAGAAGTAGCTCGAATTGCTAAACAATTTATGCACAACCCGTTAGAAATAACTGTTGGGGCGAAAAACTCAGGTTCAGCTACGGTTTCACACGAATTTTACTTAGTAAATGCACGTGACCGTTATGAAGCTCTTAAAAGATTGGCCGATGCTAATCCAGACATTTTCTCGGTAGTTTTTTGTAGAACAAAACGAGACACACAAGCTGTTGCCGAAAAATTAATCGAAGATGGATACAGCGCTGCAGCATTGCACGGAGATTTATCTCAAGCGCAACGTGACGGAGTTATGAAATCTTTTAGAGGTCGCCAAATCCAAATGCTTGTAGCCACTGACGTTGCTGCACGTGGAATTGACGTGGACAACATTACACACGTAGTAAACTATCAGTTACCTGACGAAATAGAAACTTATAACCACCGTTCTGGTCGTACAGGTCGTGCTGGAAAATTAGGAACTTCTATCGTTATTGTAACTAAAAGTGAAATCCGAAAAATTTCTGCTATCGAAAGAATTATAAAACAGAAATTTGAAGAAAAAGCTATTCCTTCAGGAATCGAAATCTGCGAAATTCAGCTGTTGCACTTAGCCAACAAAATCAAAGACACGGAAGTTGATCACGAAATTGACAACTATCTTCCTGCCATTAACGATGTGTTGAATGATTTGTCAAAAGAGGAATTAATCAAGAAAATGGTTTCTGTAGAGTTCAACCGTTTCATCAATTACTACAAGAAAACAAGAGATATTTCTTCTCAGTCTTCAGGTTCTGAAAGACGTGATGATAGAGATGGCTCTCCAAGAGAGAACAACAATGGTGGTGCTACAAGATATTTTGTAAACATTGGATCTAGAGACAACTTCGATTGGATGTCATTGAAAGATTATTTGAAAGAGACATTAGACCTTGGTCGTGATGACGTTTTCAAAGTAGATGTAAAAGAAGGTTTCTCTTTCTTTAATACTGACCCTGAACACACTGATAAAGTAATGGAAATATTGAACAACGTACAATTAGAAGGGCGTCGTATCAATGTAGAAATTTCTAAAAATGACGGTGGCGGAAGACGTGATCACAACGGAAGAAGTTCTGGAGGTTTTGGTGGTGGAAGAAGTTCAGCTCCGAGAAGAGAGGGTAATTTTGCTCCAAGACGTGAAGGCGGATTTAGAAGCGACAGAAACTCAGCACCTCGTGAAGGTGGTTTTGGTGGAAGAAGTGAGTCAAGAAGTTCTACTGCACCACGAACAGGTGGTTTCTCTGATAGATCTCCAAGATCATCTGAAGCTCCAAGACGTGATGGCGGTTCATCAGAAAGACCAGCAAGACGTTCTGAAAGTTTTGGAGATGCTCCAAGAGAAAGAAGACCAAGAAGAAGTTAAATCCTTACCCCAGCCCTCTCCCAAAGGAGAGGGAAATTATGGAACTGAAAATTAACTCTTTTTGTTAATTTTCTTATAATTATACTGAAACTACAAAATATTTAATCCCGTTTTATTACTTTTAAAGTTTTAAATCAGTTTATGAGATATTTTGTAGTTTTCTTCTTTTTAATAGTTTCAGCAAATACTTTTGCACAAGTTTTGGAATCACCCCAAAAAGTTTCAGGCACAATTATTAATGACAATACTCAGCTCCCTTTAGCGTATGTTAACATCATTAACGTCAATAAAGTAAAAGGAACTACTACTGACGAAAAAGGTTATTTTGAAATTAATGTCAGCCCAAACGATACACTACATATCTCGATTTTAGGTTTTCAATCGTTGCGAATTAAAGTAACTAACGACTGGATAAAAAACAAAACAACCAAAATTCACCTTACAGAAAAGGCTTACGCACTTGAAGAAATAATCATTAGACCCTATGATTTAACAGGTTATCTGGAAATCGATTCTAAATTAATTCCTATAAAAGAAAATTATCGCTACAGCATTTCGGGATTAACTCAAGGTTATGAAGCAGGAGAATATTCGCCAAATGCCTTTGGAAAAGTAATGGGTTCTATCTTCAATCCGGCAGATATGCTTTATAATTTTTTCGGTAAAAAACCTACGGAACTAAAAAGATTAAAAGAAATGAAAAAAGATGATACTGTTCGAAATCTTCTCGAATCTAAGTTTGACCGAGAAACAATCTCAGTACTTCTTGGTGTTGATAAAAAGGAAATTGCCGAAATTTTAGAACGTTGTAATTACTCAGAATCTTTTGTAAAAACTGCTAATGATTTGCAAATCCTAGATGCAATAAGCTCTTGCTATGAGGAATATAAAATTCTGAAAAGAAAATAGTTCTCTTTTTATCAGACAAAAAAAAATCTAATTAATGTAAATTCCGTTTCTTTCAAGAATAGCAAAAAGATAAATGCTCTCGTTCGGATCATATTTTTCTACCCCACTTAAATACCATTTTCTAATTACACTAAGCTGATAGGAAGTATATCCTTCTGCATCTATACTCAAACCAAGTAAACCAGCAAGAAGAAAATCTTCCAAAACCTTATTGGTTACAATACGTTTTGGAATTCCTTCATTAATAGCACCATTCATTCGCTCATAATCTGACCTTCCAGAAATATATCCAGAACTAAAAGCATCATCATTATTATTAGAATTAATTTGATAAAAGGGATTCAAACCATTTGCGTAACCCTCAAAATAATCTTTTCTGTAAGCAGGACTATATATGTTTTTTGTATTCATGAAATAATGTGCTTTAAAATTTCGATTCAAACATATATACAATAATTTAATATATACACAAAAATCGTTGAAAGGAGAAAATACTCTTCAAATAACAAGAGCCTTACCGTTTGTCGATAAAATCAAGAGGTAAAATCACTACAAGCCCCATAATACCTAGCCTCAATTCGCTTAATATCTTTGATAGAATTGCGTGCCCAAGCCAGTCGTTTTTCCAAAATTTCATTATCAGATAAACGCCAATCAATATCCGAATTACGTAGTCTATTAGTCAAGTTTTGAATGATAATTGCAGCCGAAACCGAAATATTCAAACTTTCGGTAAATCCAACCATTGGAATTTTAAGAAACCCATCGGCTTTTTGCAAAATCTTCTCAGACAATCCATCTCTTTCCGTTCCAAAAAACAAGGCACTTGGTTTCGAAATATCAAAATCATCCAACAAACAATCATTCTCGTGTGGTGTTGTGGCAATGATTTGGTAGCCTTTATTTTTTAATGTTTCCACACAATTGACTACATTATCAAATTTGTTGATGTCCACCCATTTTTGAGCGCCCATCGCAATTTCTTTGTCGATACTTTTGCCGTATCTCTGTTCAATCACGTTCAATTCCTGAATGCCAAAAATCTCGCAACTGCGCATAACTGCACTGGCATTGTGCATTTGGAAAACATCTTCAACAACAACCGTAAAATGTTTAGTTCTGTTTTCTAATACTTTTAGAAATTTATTTTTTCGATTTTCGGTTAGGATGTTTTCGAGAAAATTTAGATAATCAAGGTCAATCATAATGCAGAATTTATTTTGGCAAAAATACTAAAAAAGTGTAGTTTTATTTCAAATTAAAAACTCAGATTAAACCCAAAAAAATTAACCGCAGATTCGCAGATTATTGAAAAATAATTCAAAAAAATCAGCGAATCTGCGGTAAAAGCATTTTAAATATGAAAAAGAAACTAGTTGTATTAACTGGAGCTGGAATCAGTGCCGAAAGTGGTATCAAAACTTTTCGTGATGCTGATGGATTATGGGAAGGCCACAATGTGATGGACGTGGCAACACCAGAAGGATGGAATAGAAATCCCGAATTAGTGCTCGATTTTTATAACCAAAGGCGTCAGCAATTACACGATGTACAACCCAATCTTGGGCATCAAATTCTTGCAGAATTAGAACGCGATTTTGAGGTACAAATTATTACTCAAAACGTAGATAACCTGCACGAAAAATCAGGAAGTTCAAATGTTTTGCATCTTCACGGCGAATTATTGAAAGTGCGAAGTTCAAAAAACAGCAATTATATTTTGGAGTGGAAAGATGATTTGAATTTTGGAGATGTCGATGACAAAGGAAATCAATTACGTCCGCATATCGTTTGGTTTGGCGAGGAAGTTCCAGCTTTGGAAAAAGCTGTAACAATAGTCGAAAATGCTGATATTCTCATTATTATTGGCACTTCCTTGCAGGTATATCCAGCAGCAAGCTTAATGAATTTTGCTAAACCAACGATTCCTGTTTTTTATATCGACCCAAAACCTGCAGAAATTTACAGTTTACCAAATGACATCAAAGTGATTGCTACAACAGGTTCAAAAGGAATGGAAATCGTTCGGAAACAACTCGAAAAATTACAATAGCACTGACAAAGTAGAATAGACATATTTGTCATTTCGACGAAAGAGAAATCGCACAACAAGTGCAACTAATGTGATTTCTCCTTCGTCGAAATGACAAAAAAACATCCAACACATAACTCATAACTTATAACTTATAACTATTTTTGCATTTCAAAAAAACAACACTACAACAATGACAACATTAAACGAATTAAACGCCGTATCGCCAATCGACGGTAGATACAGAAGCAAAACAAGTTCGCTTTCTAAATTCTTCTCGGAAGAAGCTTTAATTAAATACCGCGTATTGGTAGAAATTGAATATTTTATTGCGCTTTGCGAAATTCCTTTACCACAACTAAAAGACGTAAACCCAAATGTATTCGGAAGTTTACGAGATATTTATAAAAACTTCTCAACCGAAGATGCTCTTTGGATAAAAGAAACCGAAAAAGTGACCAACCACGATGTAAAAGCGGTGGAATACTTCATTAAAGACGCTTTCGAAAAATTAGGTTTATCACAATACAAAGAGTTCATCCACTTTGGACTAACTTCTCAAGACATCAACAATACTGCGATTCCGCTTTCGACTAAGGAAGCCTTCGAGAAAGTATATATGCCATCGTTAATTACTTTGACATCAAAACTGAAAGAGTTAAGCATCGAATGGAAAGACATTCCAATGCTTGCCAAAACTCACGGTCAACCAGCTTCGCCAACGCGTTTGGGTAAAGAAATTGGGGTTTTTGTAGAACGATTAGAAGAGCAAATGCGTTTGTTGTTCAACATTCCGTTTGCGGCAAAATTTGGCGGAGCAACAGGAAATTATAATGCGCATCACGTGGCGTATCCACAAATTGACTGGAGAAAATTTGGTGGCGATTTTGTTGAGGAAATCCTTGGCTTACATCACTCCTTTCCTACTACACAAATCGAACATTACGATCACTTTGCAGCCTTTTTTGATGCGTTAAAAAGAATCAATACCATCATTATCGATTTAGACAGAGATATTTGGACATATGTTTCGATGGAATATTTCAAACAAAAAATCAAAGCAGGAGAAATTGGTTCATCGGCGATGCCACACAAAGTTAACCCTATTGATTTTGAAAATTCGGAAGGAAATTTAGGAATGGCAAATGCTATTTTCGAACACCTTTCGGCTAAATTACCCTTGTCAAGATTGCAACGTGATTTAACTGACAGTACGGTTTTGAGAAACATTGGAGTTCCAATGGGACATACCTTGATTGCTTTTGAATCCACCTTAAAAGGTTTAAACAAACTCCTTTTGAACGAGCCAAAATTCCACGAAGATTTAGAGAAAAACTGGGCAGTTGTTGCCGAAGCGATTCAAACTATTTTGCGTCGTGAAGGTTATCCAAATCCTTATGAAGCCTTGAAAGGATTGACTAGAACTAACGAAGCCATCGACAAAAAAGCCATTCATAATTTCATTGCAACATTAGATGTTTCAGCTGAAATCAAAGCAGAATTAATGCGGATTACACCGAGTAATTTCTTGGGAATTTAAATAAATAATGATTTTGAAAACAATTAGAATTTTAAAATATTTACTAACCTATCTTTTCTTTTTACTTCCTGTACAAAATTCTTTTTCTCAAAATAAGATTATTGTCGATAGCATAAGTATTGAGATGGAAAAGGCAAAAGAACCATCTGGATTTTCCAATGTAATGCTGAGAAGTGTCAGATTTGACGAAAAAAAGTTAAAGTTTATAATGGCAAAATGCCAAATAAAATCAATAGGTAAAAATCGTGCTGAAATTAGTGCCTTTTCGCTATTAGATACTGTAAACAAAGTTAGATATAGAGTTGGTGATTATTTAGGATATGCTGGTATTATCGGTTCACCAGAAGTAAATCCTTACCGAAAAGAAAAACCACTAAATGGCAAAAAATATCCTTATTATCTACCTCAATATGATTCTAGTGTAGTTGATTTTTTTGATCAATTTAGTACAGGAGAATATACTGATTTTGGAATTCCAATAGAGTTTGGATCAGAAAATAATCCCGACAAAAGTCTCATTTATTTTGGTGAAACAAATTACAAAAATTTTAGAGCTGAGTTGTTTTTCATCACTTTGAAAGTCTTAAAAAAACCTGTTTTCGAACTATATTATAAAAACTACAAAGTTGGAACTTTTCAAATAGAATCAAATTAATTAAAACCGAGTTGATGCAAATCACGCCAAGTAATTTCTTGGAGATTTAATAGGTTCAATAAGCACAAAGTAATTATGAAGAATTATATTCTAAAAACCGTAATCCTTTGTGCTTTTTTTCTTTTATTTTCCTGTGAAAATAAAAAGCCAAAGCAAGAAATTAAACAAGAAATCAAGCCATACAAAGCCGGAGTGATTTTATCTTTTGATGATGCCTATATTGACGAGTGGTTTGATACAGATCAAAAACTAAAACAATATTCCTGGAAGGCGACTTTTTGCGTTTGCAAAATAAATACGCTACGCCATTCTGAAATCAAGAAACTTCTTGAATTACAAAAGGAAGGACACGAAATAGCGGGTCACGGACTCCATCATTATCACGCTGAAAAATTTGTTGCAAAATATGGAATGAATGAATATTTCAAGCAAGAAATCAATCCAATGCTCTATTTAATGCGCTTTTATGGCTTGAAAGTCACGTCTTTTGTATATCCTTATGGAGGAAGAAATGCAAAATTAGATGCTGCTTTACTGACCAAATTTAATATAGTAAGAGGACGAGCATTTTGCGAAATAAATCCAATAAAACAAGGATGCTATTTCAATTATTCTGATATTGTTTATAGTTTTAGTATTGATGACACTCACAATCACTTTGACATTCCGTATCTTCTGAAATTACTGGATTATGCTAAGAAAAACGACAAAATTTTGATTCTGAATAGTCACAAAACAGTAGAAAATGTAACTTCAGATTATCAGACCAAAGAGGCAACATTAGAACTCATTTGCAAATACATCAAGCAAAACAATATGAAGTTCTACACCTTATCTGACTTGAGCAGACTAAACAAAATTAATTCCCAAAAAGAAAAGGCGCAAGAAATCAATCTTGCACCTTTTGAATTTTAGCATTTCTGCGTATTTTATCTCGAGTAATTTGGGGCTTCTTTAGTAATCGTCACATTATGAGGATGACTTTCCGTAATTCCACTAGAAGTGATACGAACAAAACGTCCTGTATCTTGCAAAGTTGGAATATCTTTCGAGCCGCAATATCCCATTCCTGCACGAAGCCCACCAATAAATTGTTGCATACTTTCTTCTAATTCTCCTTTGTAAGGCACTCGACC
>NZ_JAQTPQ010000359.1 GCF_028712645.1 Flavobacterium sp.
TGAACGGGCAAAAATCACCCTCGCCAATTTGCTCAATATGAACAGTGGTTTAGAATGGGATGAGAATTATGATGGAATTTCGGACGTGACAAAAATGCTTTTCCTTGATGCCGATATGAGTCAATCACAATTGAAAAAACCAGCAAAATTTAAACCAAACACGCATTGGAATTATTCTTCGGGGACGACCAATATGTTATCAGGAATTTTGAGAAAACAATTCAAAACACATCAGGAATATTTAGATTTTTGGTATTCAGCATTGATTGATAAAATCGGGATGAGCTCGATGCTTGTCGAAACGGATATGGCTGGAAATTATATTGGTTCGTCTTACGGCTGGGCAACAACAAGGGATTGGGCAAAATTTGGTTTGTTGTATTTGCACAAAGGAAATTGGAATGGAGAGCAATTATTTGATGAAAATTGGGCAAAATTTGTAGCCACACCAACTAATGGTTCCAACGGAGATTATGGCGCACACTTTTGGCTCAACGCAGGAGGACATTATCCAGATGCACCACGAGATTTGTATTCCTGCAATGGTTTTCAGGGGCAAAAAGTAGCTATCTTTCCTTCACAGGATTTGGTTATCGTACGAATGGGATTGACCGAAGACGATAAGTTTGATTTTAATGGATTGTTGAGTGGGATTGTGGGGAGTTTGAAGAAGTAATTGTACAAATTAATAATATGAAGTTAACAAGTCAAATTTAAGATATGAAAAGTATAATTCTTTTTTTTATATTTATTATTGTGTTTATAATCACTAGGTTTTACTTTCGACATATTTACTCTTTGCGCTCAAAGGGGAAAGGGTTTGAATTTGTATATGTTGAAAATGATGGAGTTGTTAGAGAATTAGATGAGGAAGAACGGGCATATTTATCAGAAAATTTTTATCCAACGGATGGTAATAGACCTTACATTAAAACTAGATATAGACAACTTACTCCTGATGGTAAAATTTCAGGATTTATCAGAAGAGTTAGAGTTCCTAAAAGAATTGAAATAAAAGAAGGATGAGATTATGAAAAAAAGCAGGAATTTATTTATAGCAATTTTTATGATGATAATAGGTTTTATTTTCAATGGTTTAGCTTGGTCAACAATTATAGGAGGTCATCCATATAATACAATATGTTTTCTGCTAGGTTTGGGATTAAGTCTTTTTGGATTAATATTCTTTATATTGAGCTTAGCAAAGAAATAAAAAAAACCCGACAGGTTTTTAAAACCTGTCGGGTTTAAAATTATAATTAACTACAAATCAAATCCCATTTTCACGCCTAATTTCATAGCAATAATTTTGGTAATTCGTTGTTTTAATTCTGGTATTTTGATACTTTCGATTAACGCATTCGAGAAGGCGTACATCAATAAAGCTTTGGCTTCTTTCTTAGGAATTCCACGTTGTTGCATATAAAATAGTGCCGTTTCATCGAGTTGCCCAACCGTGCATCCGTGGGAACATTTTACATCATCGGCAAAAATCTCTAATTGTGGTTTCGCATTTATGGTTGATTTGTCTCCCAATAAAATATTGTTACTTTTTTGGAAAGCGTTCGTTTTCTGAGCTTCTTTTTCCACGAAAATCTTTCCGTTGAAAACGCCTGTCGAACGGTCTGAATAGATTCCTTTATAATCTTGGTGACTTTCACAATTGGGTGTAGAATGTTGCACCAAAGTATAATGATCTACGTGTTGTTTTTCGCCAATAATCGTAATTCCGTTGAGGTTGCTGACAATTCTTTCACCAAAATGATAAAAATTCAGGTTGTTTCTGGTCAGGTTTCCACCAAAGGAAAAAGTGTTTACAGACACATTGGTTTCCTGTTTTTGGGAAACATAAGTGTTATCAATTAGATTGGCTTCAAGGCCGTCATTTTGAATTTTATAATAATCTACGATAGCGCGTTTTTGTGCGAAAATCTCTGTAACCGAATTGGTCAAAACAGGATTAGCTTCTCTCAGTTCGCCTTCGGCTCGGGTGTCGTTCAGACTTTGATGTCTTTCAATAATTTGAACGTGTGAATTTTCACCAACGATAACCAAATTCCTTGGTTGAACCATAAGCGCTGCTTCGTTGCCTGTCGAGAAATACATAATCTCGATTGGTTTTCGAACTACAGTACTTTTAGGAATGTTGATATAAGCTCCTTCATTGGCGAAAGCCGTATTTAATGTCGTTAAACTCTCGTCCTTGCTGGCAATTTTGTTAAAATAGTTGTCGATAACCATCTTGTATTTTGGCTTTTGTAAAGCGGATGACATCAAACAAATATCTAATCCTTCGTGTGTTGTAGAAGATAAATTCGAGCTAAAAACACCATCTATAAACACAATTTTATAGGTGTCAATTTCGTGGATGAAATATTTTTTTACTTCTGCAAATTCAACTGAGCTTTCGCTTTTTGGAAAAACGGTAAAGTCATTTTTTAGGATGGCATTTAGCGAAGTGTATTTCCAAGATTCCTCTTTTTTTGTTGGGAAACCTTTATTTTCAAAGTTTTTTAAAGCAGAAGTTCTTAAGTCGTGAAGTTCAGAATGAATATCAACTTGTTCTTCAAAAGCCATAAAAGACGATAGTAATTTTTCTTTAAGTTCCATTTTTATACTGTTTATGGTTTATGGTTTTTTGTTTATTGTTCAACCACGAACAACAAACTATAAACTATAAACAAATTTTAATTCTCCGCTTTAATCCAATCGTATCCTTTTTCTTCGAGCTCGTAAGCCAATTCTTTTCCGCCCGATTTTACAATTTTTCCGTTGTATAAAACGTGGACAAAATCAGGAACAATATAGTCTAAAAGTCTTTGGTAATGCGTAATGACAATGATGGCGTTTTTGTCGCTTTTCAATTTGTTTACACCGTTGG
>NZ_JAQTPQ010000108.1 GCF_028712645.1 Flavobacterium sp.
CAGAAGTGCAAGAATATTTCTATTCGCAAAAAAATGATTTATACGAAATACATTTTCCTGTTTTAGAATATCCAAAAAAAATAAACAGCTTGAGTTTAGAAAAAACACCTGTTTTTCAAGGAAAACTCACTGGAATAAAAGGTCAATATTTAATTTTTGAAGACGGAACGGTTTTTAATGTGAGAAGTTCTGAAGGGTATTCGGTACAAATTACAGTATAAAATAGTTTGTTTCTAAGTAGTTTCCCGCTCAATTATGTAGGTCGGTATTTCTATGATTTGATGAGTAACGGGAAGCTTTGCTTTGATTTTTGTCATTTCGTCAATTAATAGAGAAGCTGCTCTTTGACCAATATCAAATCCAGGCTGTTCGACAGTAGTGAGAGTTGGAGATATTACGGTTGACATATACCAATTACTAAAACCAAAAATGGCAATTTTTTCTGGAATTTTGATTTGTATTTCATTAAAATATTTTATGATTCCAATGGCGACTAAATCAGTAATGGCAAAAATAGCATCAACATCATCGTGTTCTTCAATTAATTTTTTGGCATTATTATAACCATCCTCAAAGTCTGAATTGTTGTCACATACATAAACTAAAGTTGAGTCATAAGTAATATTGTTGTCTTCTAGTGCTTTTTTATATCCCAAAAATCGATCAATAGAATTTTGTGGTATATAAGCACCTCTAAAATGGGCAATTTTTTTATATCCTTTTTTAATCAAAAATGTAACAGCATCATAAGCTGCTTTTCGGTCATTGATAATAACTTTAGAACAATTTACTATTTTGGCAATCTTATCAAATAATACAACAGGAGTGTTATTTTTTATTATTTGATTGATATGTGAAAAATCATCTGTTTCGTTAGTAAGAGAAATCAGAACACCATCCACTCTTTTTTGAAGAAGTAAATCAAGTTGCTTTTTTTCTATCTCATATTTTTCATTTGATTGTAAAATGATAACAAGATAACCTCTTTTTTCAGCTTCTTCCAAAATACCATTTAAGACTAGTGAAAAAAAATGATGTACCATCGTTGGAATTATAACTCCAATCGTTTTGGTTTCATTTGTTCTAAGATATACAGCGTTGGCATTGGGTTTGTAGTTTAAGGTTTGTGCCATTTCTAAAACCCTTGTGCGAGTAGCTTCACTAACATCAGTATATCCTTTTAATGCTTTGGAAACTGTGGTTATTGAAATCCCTAATGCTGTTGCTATGTCAATAAGTTTTGCGCTATTCATTCAATAAATGTAGTAAAAATAACGAATCATTAACAAAAATATTAATCTGATTTTAGTCATTATCTTACTAATGAATAAAATCAGATTTTAATGTTAAATAACAGCCTAACTTACTGACTATTTCTTTTTCTTAAACAAACCATTCAACAAATCACTTGCTTTGGCTTTAACATCTTCTTTTGGAGTTGTAGTTTTAGTCGTGTCACCAGGTTTTGAAGTATTTTTATTGATTAAATCATTCAAAGCCGAAGTTCCTTTTGCAACTACTTTATCTTTTTGTTGTTTTACTAATTGATTACTCAAATTAGCAACAGCACTTTTCATATCCGTTGAAATTTTTGGACTACTAAAACTTCCAGACAACAAAGCGTTTATTGGAATATTGTCTAATTTTGCTGCATCGGCTGGAGACATTTTTGAAAGCAAAGCATTAGCTTCAGAGCCAAGATATTTTGCAGGAACATCAAATTTTACGTTGTAATTCATATTTTGGTCAAAACCGTGAGTCCCCCCAATAGTTGCCTTGATGTCTTGATATTTGATATCAAAAGGTTTCACGTTTACTTTTCCGTCCTTGAAAGAAAGTGCCGCTTTCACATCGTTTAAATTGAGTTTGCTCATATCTAAAAACTTCACATTAGAACTCAAAGCTGTCAACAAAGTAGAATTATTGGCGCTAACTGTAGTTGAAAACAATTGTCCCAATAAATCTCCAGAAATAGATTTCAAGTCTGGCGACATTGATTTATCGTCAAGATTTCCATTAAGTTTGATGGTCGAATTCAATTTTCCATTAATAATTCCTGCAATTGGCGCAATTTTTTTAAGCATATCCAATTGAGTGAAAGATTGTGCAATATCTACCTGATTCAATCCTAAACTCATATCGAAAGTTGGTACTTTTCCTTTGGTAGAAACCGAGCCATTCACTCCAATTGTCCCTCCAAAAATAGAAGATTTCACGTTTTCTAAAGTAACTCTTTCGTCCTTGATTATCAATTTCCCTGAAACATCTTTCAAGGTCAAATTATCATACAAAACTGTGTTAGCTTTTGCAGTAAGTGTACAATTTAGGAAAGCTGGAATTTTCATTGCTTCGGCAGTTTCAGTTTTTGTTTCAGTTTTGGCTGTTTCTCCCGAAGTCATAAAATCGCTAACCGCTATTTGATTGGAATTCATATTAAAATTACCTTTCAATTCTTGGTTTTTAAACATAAAACCATAAAAATTATCCAAAACTCCAGTTACGCTAATATCGCTTTTTCCAGTGGATGCGTTAAATTGTTTTAGGTTAACTTGGTTTGGATTAAATACTACCAAAGCATTGCTAATGCTCATTGTTTTTCCATTTTCATCAGCATAGTTAAAGCCTGATAAACTCATTGTCCCTGCATTTCTGATATTTTGGTATTGACTTTTTTCTACAGATTGCATATCGAATTTTGTCGTCACATCGGCTTTTAGAATTCCAGTTAGCGGTTTGTCCATTTTTATTGGATAGGCTTTTGACAAATTCCCTAAATTGATTGTTCCTTTTAATGCGGCATCGACGATAGCGTTTTGAGTGATATTTCTAATGTTGGCTTTGGCATTAAAAACATCTTGATCGATTGCAAAAGATAATTTATCGAGATTGACATAAGTATCATTCAAAACCCCTGTTTCGTTGATAATTTTAGTGTCAATTACAATATTTCGAACTGATTTTGGCAAGTTTGGATATTGAAACGAAGCATTATTTGAGGCAATTTCGATGTTAAATTTCGGAACTGTTTTATCCGAATATGATCCTTTGGCAAAACCAACAACTGTGAAATCGCCAGTTGTTTTCACTCCGTCTAAACTCGAAGCATAAGCAGATGGAATAAGTCCTAAGAAATTTTTGAAGGAAGAAGTGGGCGTTTTAAATTTCAAATCATATTCCTGACCCGCATCAACCATTTGAATAAATCCATCGAATTCGAGTGGCAATTGATTAATTAATGCTTTATTTTCCTTGAATGTATATTTACTTTTCTCTAAATCAATTCCCAAAACGGCGTCTAAAGTCAAAGAAACATTTTTCATATAATTGACTTTATCCATAGAAAGTGAAATTTTTGCAGTCGATTTTGTGACTAAATCTAGCTTCTGTGAGGCAAAATCTCCAGTTCCTTCGTGATTCAAACTGTCGATTGTCATTTTTATTTTTGAACTTTCGTCGAAATATCTAAACTTAAAATTCTCGATTTCGTAATTCTGAATTTTTAGTGACATTGGTTTGCTTTTGGTAGTATTATCCTCTTTTTTGTTTTTCAAAGCGATGTCAAAATTCCCAATTCCATCTTTGTTGAAGATGATGTTTATCAAACCATTTTTCGATGAAATTCCTTCAATACTCATTGGTTCATTTTCGCCTTTAAAAAGTTCTTTGATAGACATTTCTAAATTTAATTCGCCTAGAGAAACCAAAGTATCTCCTTCAAACGGTGCTTTGTTGATAATGACTAATTTATCTAAAGAGACATTAGCATTAGGAAAATTTTTAAACAAACTCAAATCAGCATCAGCAAAAGTTACTTTGGCATCTACATTTTCATTTATAGATTGAGCAATTTTGGCTTTAATTTGATCCTTGAAAAAATAGGGAATAGCAAACAAAGCCACCACAAATAATACGACTACAATTCCAGTAATTTTTAATATTTTCTTTACCATGATGTGATTTTTAAATTTCAAATGAACTAGCAAAAACCTTGCCTTTTTGTGCAAAAATAAGCCTTTAATTTGCAGGACAAAAAAATCCGTTTAAGTATTTTACTCAAACGGAATAATCTTGATTATTAGTATAAAATACTTATTGAATAGTAATCTCAAAAGGCATTATTGCCTGAACTCCTTTTCGAGATTGTACCCTTTTTATTTGTTCCATAATACTATAAGTTTCTTCACCTAATTCTTCTTTTATAAAAGATTCCTTAGATTTTGCAAATGGCAAATTTTGCAAAAGATCGTTGATGTCTTTTTCGAATTCAGGAAAGTTTTGAGTGCTGTACTTTTTTGTTTTGGATAAAGTTGCTGCTTCACGAATGGCATCATCTAATCCTCCAATTTTATCTACAAGTCCAATTTTCAATGCTTCAGAACCTGACCAAACTCTTCCTTGTGCAATAGAATCGACTTGTGCTACGGTCATTTTCCTTCCAGCTGCAACGTGCGAAACAAAAGTTTTGTAAATATGCTCGACACCTTCTAGAGTAACAGCTTTGAATTTTTCGTCCAAAGGTAAAAACGGACTGTATTCTGATGCATTAACATTCGTTTTTACTTGTTCAGAATGCAAACCAATCTTTGTTGCCAATTGAGAAAAATTAGGCAAAATTCCAAAAACACCTATTGAACCTGTAATAGTATTATTTTCGGCAAAAATTTTATTAGCATTACAAGCAATATAATAACCTCCGGAAGCGGCGTAATTCCCCATTGATACCACAACCGGTTTTACTTTTTTAGCCAATTCGATTTCTCTCCAAATCAAATCCGAAGTCAAAGCATTTCCACCTGGACTATCAATTCGAAGCACTATTGCTTTTACGTTTTTATCTTTTCTTGCTTCAATTAACGAGCGACGCATTGACCCTTCGCCTATAGTATTTACATCCCCTTCGCCACTTTGAATTTCGCCTTGTGCATAAATAATGGCGATTTTGTCTTTGGTATCACTATTTTCAGAGGTAGTTGTCATTTTTCTGGCATATTCCAAAATGCTTATCTTGTTATAATCCTCATCTTTGCCTACTTTCAAAATTTTTCGAATGGCGTCGTGATACACATCTTCATAAGCCACAACATCTATTAATTTTTCGTTTTTTGCCATTTCAGGTGTTCTTGCCAAAAGGCTATCAGCGATTTCGTTTAATTTTTCTACAGAAACATTTCTGCTTTTAGAAATATCGGAAGTAACAGAACTCCAAACTGAATTCAATAAAGATGTAATTTGTTCTCTATTAGCATCACTCATTTTATTCTCCAAGAAAGGTTCTACGGCACTTTTGTATTTCCCGTGACGAATTACTTCCATTTTTACACCCGTTTTTTCTTGTAAATCTTTAAAAAACATCATTTCGGCAGACATTCCTTTAAAATCAAAATCTCCCACTGGATTTAAGTAAATTGTATTGGCAACGGAATTCAAATAATATTCTTTTTGCGAATAGGAATTGGCATAAGCCATAACGAATTTTCCAGATTTTTTGAAATCTTCTAAGGCATCTCGAAGGTCTTTTCGTTGTGCCATTCCCAATTCAGATTCATCATTCAAAATCGAAATTCCTTTGATGTCACTATCCGTTTTTGCTTCTTCTATTGCGTTGATAATATCCGAAAGTCCAACTTTTTCGCCATCGGAAAAAATCGACATCCAAGGGTCTTTGTATTTTCCGGCATAGTCGTTCTTAATATGTTCTAAATTCAATTCGATAACCGAATTATTTTTCACGGATATTTCTTCGGAATCACCACCAAAAACTGTGGCAATGATTATTATCCCGAAAACGAACAACATTAGAAACACAAATAAACCTATAACTGTTGCCAGCACATTTCCTAAAAATCTCATAATTTTATTTTTTTAATAAGTAGTGTAAACTGTTGATGTGTTACAAATTTAAGTTTAAAACTGTAAAAATTGTTATCAACTCGACGGCAAATATAGTTCAATTCTAAAATTGTTTTAGTTAATTTGTGTTTAATATGAAATCACAACATCAGGTCGTTTTATCTCTAGGAACTAATCAAGGTAATCGCCTTGAAAACATAGAAAATTGCTTGCAATTGATTCATCAAGAAATTGGAACTATAATTAAGGTTTCGAAGCTATATGAAACGCCATCTTGGGGTTTTGAAAGCGATGCCTTTTATAATTGCGCTTTGGTTTTGCATACTTTTAGTTCTGCACACAAAATTTTAGAGCAAATTTTGAATATTGAGAAACGAATGGGTCGGGTTCGTGGCGTCACTTTAAATTATCAATCTAGGATTATCGATATTGATTTAATCACTTTCGACGAAGAAATTATGGAAACGGAAAATCTTCAAATTCCGCATCCGCTAATGCAAAACAGAAAGTTTGTTTTGCTACCAATGCAGGATTTGAATTTAGACTGGAAACATCCTGTTTATCAAAAGAAAATTACCGAATTACTTGAAATTTCTCCAGACCAAAGTATTTGTGAGGTAGTTCAGAATTTGGAAAATCCGTTAGATAAAATTCCTCTGGAACAATTTAACTACATTGCTTTCGAAGGAAATATTGGAGCAGGAAAAACAACTTTGACTACAAAAATAGCCGAAGATTTTAATGCCAAAACAGTCTTGGAACGCTTTGCTGACAACCCTTTTCTGCCAAAATTTTACGAAGACCAAAACCGCTATGCCTTTCCACTCGAAATGTCATTTCTTGCCGATAGATACAAACAATTATCCGATGATTTGGCACAATTTGATTTATTCAAGGATTTTATTGTAGCCGATTATCATATTTTTAAATCCTTAATTTTTGCCAAAATAACTCTTGCTGAAGATGAATATCGATTGTATCGAACACTCTTTGATATTGTATATAGAGAAATGCCAAAGCCAGATTTATACGTTTATTTGTATCAAAATACGGAGCGGTTGTTAGAGAATATCAAGAAAAGAGGAAGAAGTTACGAGCAAAATATTCCAGCGGATTATTTAGATAAAATTAATAGCGGCTACTTAGATTATATTAAATCTCAAACTGATTTAAATGTTTTAATTATTGATGTTTCTGACCGTGATTTTGTAAAAAATCAGGAAGATTATATTTATATTTTAGACGAAATTCAACGGAAGATTGTTCAATAAACTCCCTGCAAGTTTATCTTTTCAACGAAAAGTGACCTCTTTTCTCGGCTTTAGTATTGTCGATTTTCAAAACATACCAATAATCATCGGCAGGCAAAGGATTTTTATTCAAAGTTCCGTCCCACGTTGGTTTCGTAGCATTTAAAACGGTAATTAATTTTCCGTAACGGTCAAAAATGCTTACTTCGGCTTGTGGATAATTAATCAATCCTTTCACTTCCCAAAAATCATTATAAGAATCACCGTTTGGAGTAAAAAACTTGGGGGTAATAAGCACAATGAATGGAAGATTAGTTCTACTACAAAAATTCACCTCTCTCACATAAGCCATTTGCAAACCACTTGGCACATCAAAAAACACATTCGAACTTTGATAATTAATTCCGTCAACAGAGAATTCAAAATAAGTTTCGTCTTGTTTCAAATAAATCACGACGGTAGTTTCATTTACATCAACTCGATCTATTTCAGGAATATTGTGCTCTACAACGGTAATTTTTTTTGTACTGCTGCAACTTTCTGGAGCTTGACTAGTTACAACTACCGAATAAATTCCCGAAGACGAGACCGTTATTTTTTGTGTAGTTTCACCAGTTGGCGACCATAAATAAAGCATTCCAGGAACTGAGGCATCAAGAGTGACATTTGAAGATTGGCATTTAGTTACTTCCTGATTTACAACTGCTGGTGGTGTATAAACAAAAACTTCAACTGCAGTTCGAGTCCCATTGCTGCAACCATTATTAAAGGCTTCTGCATAAAAAGTATCCCTTACAGTCGCGTTAGAAATTAGAAAATTGTTTCCTGTTGCAACAATACTTCCTCCGATTGCTGTTGAATACCAATTTATTATTCCAATATCAGAACTTGCTTGAAGCGTCACAGTTCCCGATCCACATCTTGAAACTGGAGTATTTGTTGAAGTAATATTAGGAATTGTATTTACAGTTGCAATAATTGCTGCACGATTTGTACATCCGTTATCGACATAATAAGTTGTAGTTGTATTTATCAAAGGAGTAGTATAACTACTGCCTGTTCCTAATAAATTTCCGCCAATTGTATCATCATACCATTCTATTGTTCCAGTTGTTGAAGTTGCTTGAAGGTCAAATGTTCCTGAGCCACAAATAGCACTAGGAGTTGTGACGGTAATTTGTGATATTGTCATTGTAGTACTTGCCGAAATATAAATATTGTCAACATCACCAGGCACCATTCCGCCATATTCTACAATATATCCTTGAGGATAATATGCACTACTCGGATTTGTGTCACCAGTATTTGGCAAGTCATTCCAAGAACCTTTAGGCCCAACTCCATATGTAATATGAGCATAATCTTCATCTCCTAAATTATTAGGCTCCCCATTATTCCAATTTGTATAGGTCATAACTGTGCCTGTTTCAGGACCAGTTACCCATTTCCAAGTACCTTCCACTGCCGCGTCACTCCCACCAATCCAGCCTGCTCCTGGTGCTTGCGCTCCTGCTAATTGAGCTTCATCTGCTGCTGTTAAGGTGGCTAAATAACCTTGCAATCCATAATAAGTTCTTATTTCAGCTGCAGCTTTAGCATCTGTCCAAGTTATTCCTGGCGAACTAACATATTCATAAAAATGTTTATTCCTTGGCAAATAACTTAGTTGACCCGACCCTAAACTGATTGAAAAAGTTCTAGTTCCAGACGGAGAAATTGACGAATTGCTATACTCTACATTTTTAATTGCTGCTTCAAAATCAGCATAAGGAAGTTTGCTTGTACTAAATAACTTTAGTTTTCCTTCAGATGCACTCCAGCTATAAAGAATATCTGGATTTGTTCCTGTAAGTGATAATAAATCTTGCCCAAACACATAACCCGAAGAGATTTGAATATAAACAGCATCTGTAGTTGAGTCAAGAGGGTCGAAGCTAATATTTACTGATTCTACGATAGGTAGAGAAGTTCCAGGGCAATAAATTTGATTTCCCGTTGCTGTGATTACTGGAGGATTTATTGCATAAGTTGCTTTTGGAATAAATAACAATAAAAGCAAAATTATTTTCAAAAAAACATAATTTTTCATTCCATAAAAGTATTGATTTTTTATTTAGACCAATTCATTTTTTTGAATAAATCCCAAACCACAATCCCTGCACTTACTGAAATATTCAAGGAATGTTTGGTCCCCAATTGAGGAATTTCAATACAACCATTACATATTGCAACAGCTTCTTGTGACACTCCAAATACTTCGTTTCCGAAAACCAAAGCATATTTTTTACCTTTTTCAACTTCGAAATCCTGAAGAAAAACAGCGTTTTCCACTTGTTCGATTGCCAGAACAGCAACTCCTTCCGTTTTCAAGTCTTCAATAACTTTTAAAACATTTTCGCTGTATTCCCAATCAACAGTTTCTGTTGCTCCCAGGGCCGTTTTATGAATTTCCTTATTAGGTGGAGTTGCCGTTATTCCACACAAATATATTTTTTCGATCAAAAAAGCATCAGCAGTTCTAAAAACTGAACCTATATTATTCAAACTACGAATATCATCCAATATCAAAATTATTGGTGTTTTATCTGATTGTTTAAAATCTTCAATTGATTTCCGACCGAGTTCACTATTTTCTAGCTTTCGCATAGTATTTGGCAATAAATTATAAAAAAGGCTTCCTAAAACTAGGAAGCCTTTGCGTTATTTCTAATAAAAATTTTAGCTTTTTGTTGCTGGTGCTGGATCTGGAAGAACAGTTCCTTTTATAGTAAGCACTTTAGTTGGCATACCTTCAGCATTTGAAGTAACAGTTACAGTTTTAGTAAATGCACCTACTCTATCTGTAGCATATTTTACACCAATAACTCCTTTTGATCCAGGAGCAATTGGTTCTTTTGGAGTAGTAGGAACTGTACAACCACAAGAACCTTGAGTATTTGTAATAATCAATGGCTTATTACCGTTGTTTGTAAATTCAAATTTACGATTACCATCAGCATTGTGTGCAACTGTTCCGTAATCGATAGTTTCAGTGTCAAAAACCATTCCTGCACCTTCTACTTTAGGCAGAACAACGGCTGCAACTTTGGTAGTTTGTGCTTTTGCTTTTTTTGTTGACTTAACTATTTTAGCAGTTTCCTGTGCATTAGAAAAAGCAAATGCCAAAAGTGCTATTGAAAGTGTAACTATTTTTTTCATCTTTATTTTTTTAGGATTGAATGACAAATTTATATAAAAAATTGAAACTCCATCCTAAATTTTTCTTAAATATATTTTAAATTTCCAGAGTGTTCGTTATTCGCTATAAAATATATAAATTCGCTTTCTAATAAATTTTAAATAAATAAATTTTGTCATCTAAAGAGAAATCGGTTAAGGAAACACCTTTAATGAAGCAATATAACGAAATCAAAAGGAAATATCCTGATGCCTGTTTGTTGTTTAGAGTAGGAGATTTTTACGAAACATTTGGCGAAGATGCCGTTCGTGCTTCCAAAATTCTTGGGATAACATTGACAAAAAGAGGTGCTGGTTCCGAGACCGAAACCGCTCTTGCTGGTTTTCCCCATCATTCGATTAATACGTATTTGCCAAAATTGGTTAAAGCAGGACTTCGTGTAGCCATTTGCGATCAGCTCGAAGATCCAAAAATGACTAAAACTATTGTGAAGCGTGGTGTGACTGAATTAGTAACTCCTGGTGTTTCAATGAATGACGAAGTTTTGCATTCAAAAACGAATAATTTTCTGGCTGCTATCTTTTTTGCTAATAAAACGATTGGAATTTCATTTCTGGATGTTTCTACAGGAGAATTTTTAACTTCTCAAGGGAATGCGGAATATATTGATAAGTTATTGCAAAATTTCAATCCGAGTGAGGTTCTTATTCCAAAAAACAATAAAAATGATTTTAGGGAAATTTTCGGAGATGATTATCATAGTTTTTATTTGGAAGACTGGATTTATAAAGAAGATTATGCTTTTGAAACTTTGACAAAACATTTTCAAACTATTTCTTTAAAAGGTTTTGGAATCGAAGAATTGAAAGAAGGAATAATCGCTTCGGGCGCAATTTTATATTATTTATCCGAAACGCAACATAATCGGGTGCAGCACATAACAGCGATCCAAAGAATTGCCGAAGATGAATATGTTTGGATGGATCGTTTTACAATTCGAAACTTGGAATTGTATCATAGTTACAATCCTAATGCAGTCACGCTTCTTGATGTTATTGATAAAACGCTTTCGCCAATGG
>NZ_JAQTPQ010000360.1 GCF_028712645.1 Flavobacterium sp.
ATCTTTTGTTGCAATAGATGAACTGACAATATAGATAGTAATATGTTTTTCAATTTTTGATTTTATCATTTTTATTTCTTCCATAAATTCCCATCCATCCATAACTGGCATATTGATGTCTAATAAAATAATATCAGGTATTGAATCAATATTTCCCAAGCCATTTTTTAGCATGACAATCGCTTCTTTGCCATTTGTGAATGATGAATGTGCTGAAAAAGCACCCGATTTTTGAATCAATTTATTGATTATTATTTGATAAATAGCATCATCATCAACAACCCATATTATCTTTTTTTTCATTTGGTATAGATTTTAAATGTTGTTCCTATATTTAATTCACTTTCTACGGTTATTCTTCCACCCATCGCTTCTATTTGATTCTTAGTTATAAATAGACCAATTCCTCTTGCGTCAGGGTTATTACTGAATGTTTTGTACATACCAAAAATTTTATCTCCATTCTTTGCTAGATCAATCCCAATCCCATTATCAGTAACTTCTATAACATTTTCCTTATTTTCTTTGTATAATTTTATGGTTATAATTGGTTTTCGCTGTGGATGTCTGTAACGAATAGCATTCGAAATTAGATTATATATTGTGCTTTCTAAATAGGCTGAATTAAAATCTATAATTGCGTCATCTGGAATGGCGACTTTAAAGGTAACTTGATTTAATTTTATTTGTTCATTGAGAATTTCTTGTGCTTTAATGATATATTTTCTGAAGTCTAATGGTTTTATTGCAAGGTTAATATTAGTGTTGATATTTACAACTTCATTGAGGTGACTCATTGTTTCGTCAAGTGAATTTGAAACTGATTTCAATAATAGTAACATTTCATCACGTTCTTCATCTGATTCAGCAGCTTCAATAAGAGATAATATAGACTCAATATTACTAGTGTGAGATCGTAGATTATGAGAGACGATATAGGAAAAATTTAATAATCTTTTATTTTGGTCACTAACTAGATTAAAGGAGTTGTTTAAACTTTTCTCAGCGTCTTTCATTTTGGTAATATCAATCATAATACCTCTTGAGCTTACCGGTTTATCATTTTCAAAAACATAATTAATACTATCTCTTATCCATATTACGTCTCCATTTTTTTTGATCATTCGGTATTCGTAATCGTAATTTTCGAAGTTTTTGTTTTCTTTGGCAGAAAGAGCAATAGCAAACTCACTATCTTCTGGATGAATATGATCTTCCCAAAAAGTTGTGTTATCAGAATACTCGTCTGCTGAATAACCTAAAATACCTTCTATTTTTTTACTAACAAAAGTGGAAGTGGAAGTCTCAAGATCGTATTCCCAAACAATTCCATCAATACTATCTATAAGGGATTTATAACGGGCTTGATTTTTTTTAATTAGTTCCTCATTTTCTTTTACATCAGTAATGTCTTTAATAAAAGCTATAAGTGTATTGGGTTTTTCGTTGCTCTCCCAAAGCGGATTTATAGTCAAATTTACCCAAATATATTTTCCAGTTTTAGTAAGCGTTCTTTTTTCTGCAATGTATTCGGTAATTTTCCCTTCATGGAGTTTTTTTATATTTGATACTGTTAGTTCTAAATCCTTAGGATGAGTCATACTAGCCACTCCTTTTTCTTTAATCTCATCCAAAGTAAAGCCTAGCATATTGCAATATTTGTTATTGGCATCTAAAATGTTTCCTGTTTTAGCATCTAAAATTATTAAACCTATTGTGACTTGATCAAAAATGGTTTTAAATTTCATTTCATTATTCAAAAGCCTTGTTTCTTGTTCTTTTAATAATATTCCTAATTCTTTAGGTCTTTTCAATAATCTTGTTGTTAAAAAACCGAGTAATAGCGCAATAATAATACCTAAAATCACACTGAATAAAACGGAAGAATCTATCGAATAAGGGTTTAAGGCAACCAAATAAAGCGTACAACCACAGTCATTAATAGGCTTTGATAAATATTTACTTTTTGAAAAATCTTTTTTTAATGGAAAAAGAAAATGTTCTTTTAAAGTAATTGGATTTTTTTTTGAAAACTGGTAGTAATACTTCGATTTATCAATTTTATTAAACCCAGAATATTCTAATAAGGTTTCTAATTTTATTATTACAGCAGAAAATCCCCAAAAAGAATTGTTTTTATAAATAGGAAGCCTACCTACGATACCAATGCCACCTTGTCTTAATTTAAGCGGTCCTGCAAAATAAATTTTTTGTGATTCTATAGATTTTTTAGCTTCAGTTTTAAGATCTCCTGTACCTAAAACGTTTAAATTTAAAGCAACCTCATTTCCCTTCAAAGGATAAATATATTTGATGACTCCGTTAGGAACCAACTGTACTGTGCTAACAATTGGGTTGGATTTTAGAAGTTCCTTGCTTATAGTTTCAAAATTTTCAGGAATGCCCTCTTTATTTAACGTAAGAGCAAGAGAAACAGTTGTTGTATAACAGTAATTTAAGGATTGCTCAATTTGATGATGAGTCCCTGATAAAATAGTATCCATTTCTTGATTTTCTTCATTTATCAATATTTGATTGCGAAGAAAACCTAGAGTGATAATAAAAATACTAAGAGACAAAAAGACTAAAAAACCTGAAGTGTTAGGTCTATTTGTTAACCGTTTTATGTAATGGTTCCAATTTTTACCATTCTCATTTCTCATACAAAATAGTTTTGGGGTGTAATTTTGTAGATATGAAGATACTGATAATTTTAATAAAAAATATAAATTCTTAATAAAATCTTAAAAAAAATATTTTTTTTGATTTAATAATAGAAATAGGATACTAGTAAGTGAATTATTTTAAGCAAAATCAAGTTAATTGTTCTTGCAATGCTTTAATGTCATCCCGCAGTTTTGCAGCTTG
>NZ_JAQTPQ010000109.1 GCF_028712645.1 Flavobacterium sp.
AACGGGAAAAATTGAAATAATCCAACTCCGTGATGAACAAAGTTATATGCAATTGGCTGGTGAAAATTATTCAAAAGAAGAGAAATTTGTGGATACAACTTATATTTTCAAGGATTTTATAACCAAATATTCAGAAACATTTTCGAAACTTACTCCAACGGAAAAAGCCGTATTTCAAAAATTTGAGAACGTAAATGTGCATATAAAACAAAGTTCTTATGAAAAAGAATTTCGAACAACCATCACTCAGAATTTCAATAAGATTGAAGAAGTTCCTGATTTGTATAAAACCGGAGAATATGCAGACGATTTAGAACATAATTATGCTTTGAGTGCCGAAGAACATTATTATAACATCAGTTTCACTTTTGACGGAAGTCAATTTAAAAGAATCGTGAAAATCACAGATTCAGTAGAATTGAAAAAGCAACAAGAGAAAATTATTGCATCAAAAGCTCGCTTGAAATTCAAAATTAACGAGCCTTATATTTTAAACTATCATTTTCCTCGAAAAATCAAATCGGTATCAAATTCCAATGCGAAAATTAGCGAAGACAAAAAATCGTTAGAATTGCAATTTCTTTTGACCGATTGTTTGCAAAATCCAGAAATCACGAATCTTGAGGTTGTTTTGGAGTAAATCTTTGTCAAAGTTCTAAACTTTGACAAAGATTTCCTTTGTATCTTTGCATTTTAGAACTTTTTTTAAATGAACAAAACCATCCAACTCCAAGATTTAGGACTCAAGGATTACAAAACCACTTGGGAATACCAAGAAGAAATTTTCAAAAGTGTAGTCGATTTGAAAATCCAGAATAGGAGAGAAGAAACGTCTTTAGAAACTCCCAATTATTTTCTTTTTGTCGAACATCCGCACGTTTATACTTTAGGAAAAAGTGGCGATTTAGAAAATCTACTGCTAAACGAAAAACAACTCGAAGCCAAAGGCGCGACTTTCTATAAAATCAATCGTGGTGGTGACATTACCTATCACGGCCCAGGTCAAATCGTGGGTTATCCTATTTTGGACTTAGAAAATTTCTTTACCGATATTCATAAATATTTGCGTTTTCTGGAAGAAGCCATTATTCTGACTTTGGCTGAATATGGACTCGATTGCGGCAGAAGCGAAGGCGAAACCGGAGTTTGGCTCGGAGTTGGAACTCCATTTGCTCGGAAAATTTGTGCGCTTGGTGTTCGTGCTTCGCGCTGGGTTACGATGCACGGTTTTGCATTGAATGTAAATGTAGATTTGGGTTATTTTGACAATATCATTCCCTGTGGCATTCGTGGCAAAGCAGTAACTTCTTTAAATGTGGAACTCGGAGTTGAAAAAGTGGATGAAGAAGAAGTGAAAGCAAAAATCCTGAAACATTTTTCTGATTTGTTTGAAGCAGAGTTTGTGACTTTTTAATAGGCCACAGATGACACGGATTTAATAGATTGACACGGATTTTCTTTGGAGATTAATAATTCATTGTTCATCCTAATCTGGTGCTCGATTGCATCGAGTACCTGCTTACTTTTATAAACTGAATAAAGCGTTTGCAACGCGGCTCTTTTCACTTGTTTTTTTATTAACCGCGTTGCAAACGCTACGTTTTTTGTCCTTTAATTTATGTAGGTACTCGATGCAATCGAGCACCGGAGAATGTGGACAAACGAATGTCAGTGTGGTTTTTTCTCACTTGAAATAATTTTTGTATTCATTTTCAGAATCTGTCATATCGATTTTTTTTGGCTTTAATTTTGGGTCAAACAAATATATTTGCCATAATTCATCTTCGTCATTTAATTCTAAAATTGCATTATTTCCGGTCTCCATTTCAAACTTGATTATTTTACCACTTTTAATGTTTAAAACTTTCAGTTTGTTTTTACGAAAAGTTTCAGTTGATTCATTTAAATAAAACATATAATCGTCAACTCCAATATAAAAGTCTTCTTCACCAACTGCTTTTTTACGTTTTTCAATTTGCTTGTCCGTTGGTTCGATAATAATTGCAGTTTGATTTTTAATTACTATCGTATCGATTTTATCTTTAGAAGTTTCAGTATTTCCAATTTTTTTATTTTCAACTTTTTTTTCCAAAATAGTTGTTTCGGTATTCAGATTTTCCTCTTTGTTATTTACCATTTGGTTACAGGAAATTAATGTAAAAAGTGCTAAGGAAATTGATTTATAATTCTTCATTATTTGTTGTTATTTCTGCGTTCTACTAAACTGACGGCTAACTTGTATATAGTAATGACGTAGGCGCTATTATACATCTAATTTTGGGTAGATTGTAGTGACAAACGTCATACTTTATTTGTTTCTCAAATATATAAATAAATATTTACAAATCATCAAAAGGACTTTTATAAAAAAACAACCTAAATATCCAATTTCAACTGTTCTGGCAACAATCGAAATGTCATTCTATGGTATTTGGTAACGCCATATTTTCTTATCGCTTCTCGGTGTTCTTTCGTTGGATAGCCTTTGTTTTGCTTCCAATTGTACATTGGAAATTCTTCGTGAATGACATTCATATATTCATCCCGATAGGTTTTTGCTAAAACGGAAGCCGCAGCAATGCTCATGTATTTCGAATCTCCTTTTACAATGCTTTGATTGGGAATCGATTTTAATAATTCAATTTCAGTTTTCGAAAATTGTTTTCCAAAAGTTGTTTTCAAACCCAGTTTTGCGTTTAATAATCGATTTCCATCTACAATAATAAATTCGGGTGTGAGGTTTAATTTCAAAATACATTCCTGCATTCCCTTCATCGAAGCATTCAGAATATTGATTTCGTCAATTTCATTTGGATGCAAATGGGTTACGGCAAATGAAATAGCTTGGCTTTCGATTATGGGTCTGAGTTTTTCTCTTGTTTTTTCGGATAATTGTTTTGAATCGTTTAGTTGTTCTAATAGAAATTTTATAGTATCCGTTTTTGCTCTCTCTCCTTTGGAGAGGGTTGGGGAGAGGATAACCGCAGCCGCTGTAACTGGACCTGCAAGACAACCACGACCGGCTTCGTCGGTTCCGGTTTCTAGGATGAATTTCGAAAAATTAGAGAGCAGCATATTGATTTTATTGGAACAACAAATATTGTAAATTTTCTTTAAAAAAATGGATTTTCTTTCTATTTCCCAAAACATTCCCATAATTTAGAGCGTTTTTTTATTTATATGTTTTTTCATTTACCTTTGCTTGAATAAAATTTTAGATTAATTGCCTAATTATATATCATCTCCAATGAGGATTTTCTTTTTCTTATCTCTTTTAGTATTGCCAACAATCCTGTTTTCTCAAGAAAAAAAGACAAGCGAATTAGATTATAATAGTAAATACAATAGTTCCGATTCTATTAAAAAGCCAAAAGAAAAGGTGGCTACAATAGATATGTATCGCGTGATTACGTTGGAACGAGACACTACTTATATTGATACTTCTCAAACTATAAAAAAATTATACAGTTATAATTATTTGCGAAAAGATACTTTTGGGCTTTTGGCTTTTCCTAACGAAGGGCAGACTTACAACACTTTGCAATACAGTTTAACTGATTTTTCTCCTTTTCCTGAATTTGGGTTTACGGCTAAAAATTTTAATTTTTTGGAAGCCAATCAAATTCGATATTGTTCTGTTGCGACACCTGTAACAGAATTGTATTTTAAAACCGTGATGCAGCAAGGACAATCAACAGATGCTTTTCTAACGTTGAATACTTCTCCAAGGCTAAACTTTTCGATTGCTTATAGAGGATTGCGTTCTACAGGAAAATATATTAATCAATTATCAAGCACTGGAAATTTTAGATTTACAACTAGTTATAGTACAAAAAAAGGGCAATATTCAGCCAATGCCCATTTTGTTTCTCAAGATATTTTAAATGGTGAAAATGGTGGAATTACCTCTATTGATGACTTCGAAAGTGCCAATCCTGATTATAAAAATCGCGAACGATTAGAAGTTTATCTCACTGATGCAAAATCATTCTTGAAAGGGAAACGATTTTTTTTAGACCATACTTTCAGAATAAATTCGGTAAAAGGGAATAATAATTTATACGTAACGCACCAGTTTAATTACGAAAATAAATTTTTCGAATACAATCAAGCTACAGTTGCTTCTTCTGTTAGTGGTAGGAGAATTTATAGATTTGGTGATTCCTATAAAATTAGCGGAATAAATGACCAAACTCATTACAATAAATCCTACAATAGAGTGGGGCTTGTTTATGAAAATACAACTCTGGGAAAATTCCAGTTTTTTGCTGATGATTTTTACAGTAATTATTATTACAACCAAATATTAATTTTAGATAACCAAACAATTCCTAGTTCGATAAGCCAAAGGATAAACAGTGTTGGAGGTCAATATGACTATCAAAAAAATAAGTGGAATGGTAAATTTATTTTTTCAAGATCTCTTACCAATCAATCATTGTCGAACTTGGACGCTAAATTGCAATATGATTTGAATGATGAAACCCAATTGAATTTTCGGTACCAAAACATAAATAAATTAGCTAACAATAATTATAATTTATATCAAAGTAGTTTCGTGAGTTACAATTGGTCTAACAATTTTAATAACGAAAAAATAAATTCACTGAGCGCTAATGCCATCACTCCTTGGTTTGACGCCTCGCTTCAGGTTGCTGCTTTAAATGACCATTTGTATTTTGAAAATGTTTCTATTGACGTAGATCAGCAGATTGTTGCTCCAAAACAATACAGCGGAACCATAAATTATTTGTCGGTTAAGGTGAGTAAAGAATTAAGCTTTTGGAAATTTGCTTTGGATAATACGGTTTTGTATCAAAAGGCTGACCAGCAAAATCTCATTCTAAACGTACCTGAAATTGTTACTCGAAACACTTTTTATTTCTCGGATCATCTGTTTCATAAAGCTTTGTTTTTCCAAACAGGAGTTACTTTAAACTATTTCACAAAATACTATGCGAATGATTATAATCCTGTAATTGGTGAGTTTTTTATTCAAAACAAGAAGCAAATAGGGAGTTATCCTAACCTAGATTTTTTCTTTAATGGGAAAATTCAAAGAACTCGAATTTATTTTATTGCCGAACATTTTAACTCTACCTTTTCGGGAAATAATTTTTATTCTGCGCCTAATAATCCGTACCGTGATTTTATGATACGATTTGGTTTGGTTTGGAATTTCTTCGAATAAATTTTAAAATCAGCAATCAAAAATCGTATATCAAATGACTTTCACCGCCATAGATTTTGAAACAGCAATTGCATTCCATCCTTGTTCGGTAGGGATTGTTACCGTCGAAAACGGGATTATTATAGATGAATATGTTACTCTAATTAAACCGCCAAGAAACGAATATTCGCCTTATACAATTGCCGTTCACGGCATTTATCCTCGGGATACGGTGAACGCAAAAACTTTTACGCAGGTATTTCCTGAAATTCAAAAACGACTTCAAAACCGAGTGATTGTGGCTCATAATGAAAGCTTCGACAGGAATGTTCTTGCTAAATCGATGGCTCTTTATGGTTTAAATTATGAAGAGTTAAATATTGGTTACCGATGGGAATGTACCGTGAAAATATACAAAGGCAAAGGATTAAAACCAACCAAACTGAGCGATTGTTGTCGTGAAATGAGAATTGAATTGAATCATCACGAAGCACTATCCGATGCTCGGGCTTGCGCCAAATTGTATTTGATGCGATAAATTACTCACAGTTAGAATTTTTCATTACTTTAGTCTTTTAATCTATCATCTATTTGTCTATCATCTTCAAATCTAATTATGAAAGAAGATTTTCTCCATTATCTCTGGAAATTCAAGAAGTTTGACACCTTGAATTTGAAAACTTCCAATGGAGAAGAAATTATGATTGTCAATGCTGGACAATATTTGGAACTTGCTGGACCTGATTTTTTCAATGCTCAAATTACCATTGGTAACCAAAAATGGGCTGGAAATGTAGAAATCCATCTAAAATCTTCGGATTGGTATGTGCATCATCACGAAAGAGATGCAGCCTATGAAAACGTAATTCTTCACGTGGTTTGGGAACACGACACCGAAATTTTCAGAAGTAATAATACTGAAATTCCAGTTTTAGAATTAAAGAAGTATGTAGATAAATCCACAATCGAAAATTATCAATCCTTGATGACTCCAAAATCTTGGATATTTTGCGAAAAACAACTGAATGAAATTGATGAATTCACGTTGCGAAACTGGCAGGAACGTTTGTTTTTTGAACGATTAGAAAGAAAATCAAAACCCATTTACGAGTTGTTAGAACAAACCAATAAGGATTGGGAAGCGGTGTTGTTTTGTCTTTTGGCCAAGAATTTTGGTTTGAATACTAATGGGGAAACCTTTTTGAAAATCGCACAATCGATTCCGTTTTCTATTATCAGAAAAGAAAGTTTTGAGGTCGAAAACTTAGAAGCTTTACTTTTGGGAAATGCTGGTTTGTTGGATGCGGAAAAAGAAGATAATTATTTCAAGGATTTGAAGTTCCGATATTTTTATTTGCTGCACAAATACCAATTCGAGAAAAAAATAGTGGAACCTGTTCAGTTTTTCAAGCATCGTCCAGATAATTTCCCAACGATTCGGCTTTCTCAATTGGCTAATTTATATCATCTTCATCAAAATCTATTTTCTAACATAAGTACTTTTAATTCCATAAAAAGTATTTATGAAATTTTTGAAGTTTCGGCTTCTGGTTATTGGCAAAACCATTATCAATTTGATAAGGAAAGCCCGAAGAAAAATAAAAAATTGTCCAAATCATTTATCGATTTGCTAATAATAAATTCCATTATTCCACTTCAATTTGCTTATGCAAAAAGTCAAGGAAAGGAGATTTCAGAAGATTTGATTCAATTGTTGAATGAAGTTACTCCTGAGAAAAATGCGATTATGGATAAATTCAGTTCCTTTGGAATTAAGTCTAAAAATGCTTTTGAATCTCAATCTTTGCTGCAACTCAAAAATGAATATTGCAACAAGAGTCGTTGCTTGGAATGTGCCATTGGAATGGAATTGCTGAAAAAAAATTGATTCAGAAATCATATAATTTCGTATTTTTACCCAAAACCCAAGACTCAAAAATATGTCAGCAGTAATACAACTCAAATATTTTTTCGAAAAACACGGTTTTCACGTTTCCTCGCGTCTTGCTGATAAATTAGGAATGCGAGTTACTAACGTTCGTTTATTTTTTATTTACATTACGTTTGTAACGGCTGGTTTGTGGTTTGGTGTTTATTTGACTTTGGCTTTTTGGATTCGCTTGAAAGATTTGATTCGAGCCAAACGCACTTCGGTTTTTGATTTGTAGCGAATTGTCATAAATAAAAAAAAGGGATTATAAAGTTTTAAAACTCTATAATCCCTTTTTTAAAAAAGATACTAAATTATTTTTCAGGATTGTTCAAGGTACTATTTTTTCGACCGTAAGCAAAATAGATTATAATTCCAATTGCCATCCAAACGAACAATCGTAGCCAGTTAGGCCAACCTAAACCATACATCATTGCCAAGCAAACTAGAACACCCAATATTGGGACAAAAGGAACCCAAGGTGTACGGAATTTTCTTTTCATATCGGGTTCTTTTTTTCGCAAAATAATTACCGAAATGCAAACCAGCACAAAAGCAAATAAAGTTCCAATACTTGTCATATCTCCCACTATATCGCCAGGTACAAATGCAGCAAATAGTCCCACAATGACTAAAATTCCAATATTTGCTTTGTAAGGAGTTTTGAATTTTGAATGCAAATCGCTAAATACTTTTGGCAATAAGCCATCTTTACTCATCGAATAAAATACTCTAGATTGCCCTAATAACATCACCAAAATTACTGAAGTAAATCCAAATAAAATAGCGACAGTCACGAGTTGACCAAGCCAAGAATAGCCAATCATATATTTGTTGATAGCAAATGCAACTGAGGCTTCTTTTCCGCCAGTTCTAAAATCTTCAACCGTTGCAACGCCTGTTAAAACATGGGCGAAAAGAATATATAAAACCGTACATATCGCCAGTGATCCCAAAATTCCTATCGGCATATTTCTTTTTGGATTTTTCGTTTCTTGAGCAGCAGTACTCACAGCATCAAATCCAATAAAGGCAAAAAATACGGTACCTGCCGCCCCCAGGATTCCCATTATGCCACCATAACTGTGATCAATTCCGTGCTCATCAGTAAAGACAGAAGCGGCGGGAATATAAGGTGTGTGATTGGCAGGATTGATAAAATTCCAGCCAATTACAACGATTAGAATTACGATGGTTACTTTTACAATTACAATAATTCCGTTCACAAACGCAGATTCCTGAATTCCTTTTATCAAAAGCAAAGTTATCATAGCAACTATAAAAAAGGCAGGTAAATTGATTATACCGCGCTGAGTTACTTGAGTTACAGGGTCGACAAGTTTTTGGAAAGGTGAGTGTGAAAATTCATAAGGAATAGGGCTAATATGAAGTACATTAATCAAAAAATCATTTAGGTATTCACTCCAGGCAATTCCAACAGTTGCAGCACCTACGGCGTATTCAAGAATCAAATCCCAGCCAATAATCCATGCTAAGAATTCGCCCATTGTAGCATAAGTGTAGGTATAGGCACTTCCCGAAATAGGGATGGATGAGGAGAGTTCGGCATAACACAAGCCTGCCAAAGCACAGCCAAGAGCGGCAACAACGAAGGCGATAGTTACTGATGGGCCGGCATTTTGTGCTGCTGCCATAGCGGTTCTTACGAACAAACCAGCACCAATGATGGCGCCAATTCCCAATGCCATTAATGACCAAGCGGTTAATGTTCTTTTTAATCCTTTTTCGGAATCAGCAGCTTCGGCCAAAAGCAGTTCGAGTGGTTTTCTTTTCCAGATTGACATATTTTGTAGTTTATTGTTTTAAGTTTTCAAATATATTGTTTTTTTAATGTTGAGGCGATATAGAAATCCGTATTTTTTAAAATCCAATTTTTTGCTTTTTAATATTTCTTTAATAGATAGAGCTATTTTATAAAATATTTCTTATTTTTAGGGTTCGTAAAATATTTTTTTGATGACTTTCAAAGCAATAAAATCCTATTTCCAATTTTCACGAGGCCAGAGTGCTGGAATTTTTTTATTGTTTGCTATTATCATTGTTTTACAATTGCTTTATTTTTTTACGGATTTTAGTTCTTTTTCCAAAGAATCACCCGAAAAAGAAAAATGGCTTTCCTTGCAATCACAAATTGATTCGATGAAACAGGAAAAGAGGGATTATGTTCCAAAGATTTATCCGTTCAATCCTAATTTCATTACAGATTTCAAAGGTTATAAACTCGGAATGTCAGTTGCTGAAATTGACAGGTTACTTGCTTTTCGAAAAGAGAATAAATATGTGAATTCACCCAAAGAATTTCAAGCCGTGACAAAAGTTTCTGATTCTTTGTTGAATGCTATTTCGCCCTATTTCAAATTCCCAGATTGGGTAAATAACAAAAAGGAATTTAAGAACTATAAAAATACGCCTTACACGGCTTTTGCCAAAAAAGAAAAAATAGTGATAATCGACATCAATCAAGCTACTCAAGAAGATTTAATTAAAATTTATGGAATTGGCGAGGCTATCTCGCTTCGGATTTTAAAATACAAAGAAAGTTTGGGAGTCTTTGTTTCGATGGAACAAATGAAGGATGTTTGGGGATTATCACCCGAAGTTATCGATAATTTGAATAGCCATTTTAATGTTTCGATGATTCCAAATATCAAAAAAATTGACATCAATAATGCGTCAATAAAGGAACTTTCGCAATTTCCTTATTTCAAATATCCGCTAGCAAAAAACATAGTTACCTTTAGAAGTATGAACGGCGACTTCAAAACCAAAGAAGATTTGTCTAAAATTAAAGATTTTCCAGTCGATAAAATTGCCATAATTGCGCTATATTTGGCGTTCTAAAAAAGTGTACAAAAAATGAATTTTGATTACAGCGAAACGCAAGCATTGATTGCCCAATCTATAAGAGATTTTGCAGAAATAAATATTAGACCTTATATAATGGAGTGGGACGAAGCGCAAACTTTTCCGATTCCGTTATTCAAAAAACTGGGAGAAATGGGTTTTATGGGCGTTTTGGTTCCCGAAAAACTGGGTGGTTCAGGATTGGGTTATCACGAATACATTACCATCATTGAAGAAATTTCTAAAGTCGATCCATCGATAGGATTGTCTGTTGCAGCGCATAATTCATTGTGTACAAACCATCTTTTGACATTTGGAAATGAAGAACAAAAGAAAAAATGGATTCCAAAATTAGCCACTGGTGAACATATTGGTGCTTGGGGTTTAACAGAACACAATACAGGTTCCGATGCTGGCGGAATGAATACAACTGCCTTAAAAGATGGGGATCATTGGATTGTTAACGGAGCTAAAAACTTCATCACGCACGGAAAATCGGGTGATATCGCCGTAGTGATTGTTCGCACCGGAAAAAAAGGAGATTCTAAAGGAATGACCGCTTTTGTTTTCGAAAAAGGAATGCCGGGATTTACTTCTGGGAAAAAAGAAAATAAACTGGGAATGCGTGCCAGCGAAACGGCTGAATTGATTTTTGACAATTGCCGAATTTCGGATGCTAATAGATTAGGAGAAGTTGGCGATGGTTTCGTTCAATCGATGAAAGTATTGGATGGCGGAAGAATTTCCATTGGTGCTTTGTCTTTAGGAATTGCAAAAGGAGCTTATGAAGCGGCATTAAAATATTCGAAAGAAAGACATCAATTTGGCAAAGCGATTAGTGAATTTCAAGCAATAGCTTTTAAACTAGCCGATATGGCTACCGAAATTGAAGCCTCGGAATTGTTGTTGCACAAGGCGGCTTTCTTGAAAAACAAAGACCGAAATATGACTACGCTCGGTGCAATGAGTAAAATGTTTTCGTCAGAAGTTTGCGTAAAAATAGCCAACGATGCGGTGCAAATTCACGGTGGTTATGGTTATACCAAGGATTATCCGGTAGAGAAATTCTATCGAGATTCTAAATTGTGTACCATTGGCGAAGGAACTACGGAAATCCAGAAATTGGTTATTTCGAGGAATATATTGAAGGGGTAATTTTGAGATGTTTATATAAAAAGTAACTTGTGAAATGTTAGAATTATTAATAGTTGTTATATTATTTATTCCATTATTTATTCAGTTTATATATGGCGTTAAGGCAATTTGTGGTTGGATAAAATTAACCTTTTGGCAATTAACAATGTTGACTTTTTTAGGAGAGTTATTGTTATCCTTTATATTGTT
>NZ_JAQTPQ010000110.1 GCF_028712645.1 Flavobacterium sp.
ATGATATGATGTGGAAAAGAAACCCCTTCAAAGCGGTTACTTTTGTTACCAATCATGATACAGATATAATTTGGAACAAACAATTGGCTTACGCTTATATTCTAACGCATGAAGGATATCCTACCATTTTTTATAGAGATTATGAAGAATGGCTAGACAAAGCAAAACTAAACAACCTAATATGGATTCATAATAATAAAGCTACAGGAACAACATCAATTTTATATGCTGATAATGATGAGTATATTGCTAGAAGAAATGGCTACAATGGAAATCCTGGATTAGTGGTTTATATCAACAATTCATCAGCTTGGCTAGAAAGATGGATTCCTACCAATTGGACAAATACCCAAATCAAGGACTTTACAGGAGCTTCTACTTGGTATCCTACAACCCAAGGAGACAAATGGGTAAAAATTCAATGTCCGCCAAATAGTTATACTGTTTGGTCTCCAAATATTTAACATAAGAAAACTAAACGTAAAAGCTCCCACAAAAAAGGGAGCTTTTTTTATGAACATAAACATTTGAAAAAATGTTTACTTTTTCAAATTTTCGATAAATTGATCAAATAAATAAGATGAATCGTGAGGGCCAGGACTAGCTTCTGGATGGTATTGAACAGAAAAACAGTTTTTGTTTTTCATTCTCATTCCAGCAACAGTTCCATCATTTAAATGAAGATGTGTGATTTCCATATCAGGATGATTGTCAAGCTCTTCTTTGTTTACTGCAAAACCGTGATTTTGAGAAGTTATTTCCCCTTTCCCAGTAATGATGTTTTTTACAGGATGATTTATTCCTCGGTGGCCATTAAACATTTTGTAAGTAGAAATACCATTTGCCAAAGCAATTACTTGATGTCCTAAACAGATTCCAAATAATGGTTTATCATTTTCCAAAATTTCTTTTGCAACTTCAATGGCACTAAAAAGCGGATCTGGATCACCAGGTCCATTTGACAAGAAAAACCCATCAGGATTGAATGCTGCCAATTCTGAATATTTTGAATCGTATGGAAATACTTTGATATAACAATCTCTTTTTGCAAGATTACGTAGGATATTAGTTTTTATTCCTAAATCCAATGCAGCGATTTTGTAAGTTGCGCTTTCGCTTCCATAAAAATAAGGTGCTTTGGTAGAAACTTTTGAAGCCAATTCCAAACCTTTCATATCTGGAACTTTTGCCAAGGCAGCTTTTAATTCATCAATTGGTGTTCCATCTGTACAAATCACTGAATTCATTGCTCCATTGTCACGAATATAACTTACCAATCCACGGGTATCAACATCAGAAATACAGATTAAGTTTTGTTTGATAAAATAATCTTCCAAACTCTCAGTAGCATCTTCACGAGAGTAATTGAAGCTAAAATTTTTACAAACCAATCCAGCTATTTTGATACTTTTGGATTCAATTTCTTTATCATTTACCCCGTAGTTTCCAATGTGAGCATTAGTCGCCACCATTATTTGTCCAAAATAAGAAGGATCCGTGAATATCTCTTGATATCCCGTCATTCCAGTATTGAAGCAAACTTCGCCAAAAGTGGTTCCTGAAATTCCAATGGATTTTCCATAAAAAATTGTTCCGTCACTTAATAATAGTATGGCACTTTGTCGTGTTGTGTATTTCATTCGTCGTAGTTATTGTTTTTCATTGGTCTTATGGAACTTCGCTATGCTACGTTTCATCAGTAGTTAAATATTTTGCAAATTTAATTTTTTAAAGCAGTGAAAGCAACGTTTTTTGAAAATATATATTTTTTGAAAAAATCAAAAAAAAAGGACAAACTAATAAAAGTTTATCCTTGTTTTTTATAGAATGATTATTTTCATAATTATTCAGCAGCTTCTGTTGGCGTTTCAGGTTCAGCAGCTGGAGCTTCTGTCTCAGCAACAGGTGCTTCAACAACTTCATCCGCTTTTTTAGCTTTACCACCACGACGGCTTTTTGCTTTTTTAACTTCTTTTTTACCACCATTGTAAAGTTCATTAAAATCTACTAATTCGATCATTGCCATATCAGCATTATCTCCTAAACGATTTCCAACTTTAATGATACGAGTGTATCCACCTGGACGGTCACCAACTTTTGCAGCTACGTCTCTGAACAAGTCAGTTACTGCATATTTGCTACGTAAGTAAGCAAAAACGATACGACGATTATGAGTCGTGTCATCTTTAGATTTTGTTATTAATGGCTCAACAAATTGTTTAAGCGCTTTTGCCTTAGCAACAGTAGTGTTAATACGTTTGTGCTCGATAAGAGAACAAGCCATATTAGCCAACATAGAACTTCTATGTGCAGTCTGTCTGCTTAAGTGATTGAATTTTTTTCCGTGTCTCATTGCTATGTAAATTTAAACCTTTGAAGGTTTAGATTATTCTTTATCTAGTTTGTATTTTGCTAAATCCATTCCAAAGTTTAAATTTTTAATTGCCACTAGTTCGTCTAGTTCAGTTAAAGATTTTTTACCGAAATTACGGAATTTCATTAGGTCATTTTTATTGAAAGATACTAAATCCCCAAGTGTATCAACTTCTGCCGCTTTTAAGCAATTTAATGCTCTTACAGAAAGATCCATATCAACAAGTTTGGTTTTAAGCAATTGTCTCATATGCAATGACTCTTCGTCATACGATTCTGTTTGTGCGATTTCATCAGCCTCAAGTGTGATTCTTTCGTCAGAAAACAACATGAAATGGTGAATTAAAACTTTGGCAGCTTCTGTAAGTGCATCTTTTGGATTGATAGAACCATCAGTTTTTATTTCGAAAACTAATTTTTCATAATCTGTTTTTTGCTCTACACGGAAGTTTTCTATTGAATACTTAACATTTTTTACAGGAGTAAAAATAGAGTCAGTAAAAATAGTTCCAATTGCAGCATTTTGTTTTTTGTTTTCCTCAGCAGGAACATATCCTCTACCTTTTTCGATAGTTAAATCGAAATGTAGTTTAATTTTAGGATCTAAATTACAGATTACAAGTTCTGGATTCAAAACTTGGAAACCTGAAATAAATTTCTGGAAATCACCAGCTGTTAATTGATCTTTACCTGTTACAGAAATAGTAACTGATTCATTATCTATATCTTCAATTTGACGTTTGAAACGTACTTGTTTAAGATTAAGAATGATTTCGGTAACGTCTTCAACAACTCCTGAGATAGTAGAAAACTCATGATCTACACCTTCTATTCGAACAGATGTAATTGCATAACCTTCTAATGCTGAAAGCAAAACTCTTCTAAGTGCGTTACCAACTGTCAATCCGTAACCAGGTTCTAAAGGTCTAAATTCAAATTTACCTTCAAAATCGGTTGAATCGATCATGATAACTTTATCGGGCTTCTGAAAATTAAATATTGCCATAATTTCGACTAAGTCAATTATTATTTGTTGTACAACTCTACGATTAATTGTTCTTTAATGTTTTCTGGAATTTGAAGTCTAGCTGGTACAGAAACAAAAGTACCTTCTTTAAGTTCGTTATTCCAAGTAATCCATTCATAAACATGACTTGAATTAGACAAAGAGCGTTCGATAGCTTCTATTGATTTAGATTTTTCACGAACAGCAACTTTATCACCAGGTTTAAGGTGGTAAGAAGGAATATTTACATTTTCCCCATTAACAGTGATGTGTCTGTGAGAAACGATTTGACGAGCACCTCTTCTAGAAGGAGCAATTCCCATTCTATAAACTACATTGTCCAATCTTGCTTCACACAATTGTAATAAAACTTCACCAGTAACACCTTTAGTAGCTGATGCTTTTTCGAATAAATTTCTGAATTGTTTTTCTAAAATTCCATAAGAATATTTAGCTTTTTGCTTTTCCATCAACTGAACAGCATACTCAGATTTTTTTCCTCTTTTTTTAGCCATCCCGTGTTGTCCAGGAGGGTAATTTCTTTTTTCGAAAGCTTTGTCGTCTCCGAAAATTGCTTCGCCAAATTTACGGGCGATTCTTGTACTTGGACCAGTATATCTTGCCATTTTAAATTGTTTAAGATTGAGATTATGAATTCAGGTCTTATCCTTCGATAATCGATATTCAATCTAGGTTATACTATAAATTATTTTGAGTACTAAACTCTACGTCTTTTTGGAGGACGACATCCATTGTGAGGCATTGGAGTAACGTCAATGATTTCAGTTACTTCAATTCCACCGTTATGCAAAGAACGAATCGCAGACTCACGTCCGTTTCCTGGTCCTTTTACATACACTTTTACTTTTTTAAGTCCAGCTTCTAACGCTACTTTACTACAATCTTCTGCTGCCATTTGGGCTGCATACGGAGTGTTCTTTTTAGAACCTCTGAAACCCATTTTACCAGCTGATGACCAAGAAATAACTTCACCTTTTTTGTTTGTCAAAGAAATGATGATGTTATTGAAGGTAGCAGAAATATGAGCTTCTCCCGTTGATTCAACGATAACTTTACGTTTTTTTGCAGTTGCTTTAGCCATATTACTTATTATTTAGTTGCTTTTTTCTTGTTGGCAACAGTTTTTCTTTTTCCTTTTCTTGTTCTAGAGTTGTTCTTAGTTCTTTGTCCTCTTAATGGAAGACCAGATCTATGACGGATACCTCTATAACATCCAATATCCATTAAACGTTTGATGTTTAAGGAAATTTCTGAACGTAGTTCACCTTCAATTTTGAAAAATGATACAGCTTCACGAATTGCTCCGATCTCGTCGTCATTCCAATCTTGTACTTTTGTATCTTGGCTAACTTGAGCTTTTTCTAAAATCTCAACTGCTCTACTTTTACCAATTCCGAAGATGTAGGTTAAAGCGATAACTCCTCTTTTGTTTTTTGGGATATCTACCCCTGCTATTCTTGCCATAATTATCCTTGTCTTTGTTTAAATCTAGGATTCTTTTTGTTGATTACGTATAATCTGCCTTTTCTTCGTACAATCTTGCACTCGGCACTTCTTTTTTTAACTGATGCTCTTACTTTCATTTTGAATATCTTTAATATCTATAAGTAATTCTTGCTTTTGACAAATCGTAAGGACTCATTTCTAGTTTCACTTTATCACCAGGTAATAATTTGATGTAATGCATACGCATTTTTCCAGATATATGAGCAATTACTATATGTCCATTTTCTAACTCAACACGGAACATTGCATTTGACAATGCTTCAATTATTGATCCGTCTTGTTCTATTGCTGATTGTTTTGCCATAAGATTAAGCTACTGCTTTTCTATTTTTTCCACTTTTCATCAAACCATCATAATGTTTGTTCAACAAATATGAATTGATTTGTTGTATCGTATCGATTGCGACACCAACCATAATTATTAATGATGTACCTCCAAAAAACATTGCCCAAGATTGTTGAACATCCATAAGACTTACAATAATTGCTGGGAACACAGCGATAAAAGCAAGAAATAAAGACCCTGGGAAGGTTATTAAAGACATCACTTTGTCAAGAAAATCAGAGGTGTCAACTCCTGGTCTGATACCTGGAATAAAACCACCACTTCTTTTCAAATCATCGGACATTTTGTTTGTAGGAATCGTAATCGCAGTATAAAAGAATGTAAACACAACAATAAGTGTTGCAAAAACAAAATTATACCAAAATCCGAACATATTACTAAAAGCACCAACGATTGATTGTGAAGCATCTGATTTAGACAATCCTGCTACAGCAGCAGGAATGAACATAATTGCCTGAGCAAAAATGATTGGCATAACACCAGCTGCATTTAATTTTAATGGAATCCATTGTCTGTTACCTCCCATCATATCTTTTTCGAAATCACCTGATGTAGTACGACGCGCATACTGAACTGGGATTCTTCTGATTGCCATTACTAGCAATACACAAGAGATAATGATTAATAACCAAATAATAATTTCGACAACCAATAACATTGGTCCACCATTATTATTAGTAACTCTGGCAGCAAACTCTTGAATAAAAGCTTGTGGCAATCTTGCCAAAATACCAACCATAATTAATAGTGATATTCCGTTTCCAATTCCTTTATCAGTGATTTTTTCTCCTAACCACATAGCAAATATTGTACCTGTAGTCAAAATCACTACCGAAGAAAATACAAATTCAACAGAGTTAAATCCTAACAAGAAAGCACTACTAGGTAATGTTCTGTATAGATTGTAAATGTATCCTGGTCCTTGAACCAATGTAATCAAAATTGTTAACCAACGGGTAATTTGATTAATTTTCTTAGTTCCGCTTTCTCCATCACTTTGAAGTTTTTGCAAATATGGAATCGCAATTCCCATTAACTGAACAACAATTGAGGCAGAAATATAAGGCATAATACCTAATGCGAAAACTGAAGCTTTAGAAAAAGCACCACCAGTAAACATATCCAAAATAGAACCTAATCCTTTTTGGGTTTGCCCTGCTAAACTATTTAATTGTGTAGCATCAATTCCTGGAAGCGTAACATGTGCTCCAAAACGATAAACGATTAAGATTCCTAATGTGATTAGGATTCTGTTTTTTAGTTCCTCGATTTTCCAAACATTACTTATTGATTCAATAAATTTCTTCATACTGATTGAAAAATTATATTGTTACAGCTTCTCCACCAGCAGCTTCAATAGCAGCTTTTGCAGTAGCAGTAAATTTGTGAGCGGTTACTGTTAATTTAGCTTTCAATTCTCCTCTTCCTAAAATCTTAACGATTTCATTTTTAGTTGCCAAACGATTTGCTACATAAACAGTCATATCAACTGAATTTGTTACAATACCATTATCTACTAATAATTGAAGCGTATCAAGATTTACACCTTCGTATTCTTTACGATTGATGTTTGTGAAACCAAACTTAGGTACACGTCTTTGAAGTGGCATTTGACCCCCTTCAAAACCAATCTTTTTAGAATAACCAGAACGAGATTTTGCTCCTTTGTGTCCACGTGATGCGGTACCACCTTTTCCAGAACCTTCTCCTCTACCTAATCTTTTATTTTGATTGTGTGTTGACCCTTCAGCAGGTTGTAAGTTACTTAAATTCATAACGTGTTTGTTATTTAGCTTCTTCTACAGAAACTAAGTGTTTAACTTTATTTATCATTCCAAGGATAGTTGGATTTGAATCGTGTTCTACAACTTGACCCATTTTACGAAGACCTAAAGCCTCTAATCCTCTTTTTTGAGTTTGAGGACAGTTGATTTTACTTCTAACTTGTTTTACTAATAATTTAGCCATAATTTCCTTGAATTAACCTTTAAAAACTTTTTCTAAAGAAACGCCTCTTTGTTTTGCAACAGTATGAGCACTTCTCATTTGTAATAAAGCATCAAAAGTTGCTTTTACCACGTTGTGAGGATTTGATGATCCTTGAGATTTTGACAATACATCATGTATTCCAACTGACTCAAGTACTGAACGAACAGCTCCACCTGCAATAACTCCTGTACCATGAGAGGCAGGGATTAAAAATACACGTGCTCCACCAAATTTACCTTTTTGTTCGTGAGGAACAGATTGCCCATTCAAAGGAATTTTCACAAGATTTTTCTTTGCATCTTCTACTGCTTTCGCAATTGCTTCAGAAACATCTTTAGATTTTCCTAATCCGTGACCCACTACTCCGTTTTCATCACCTACAACTACAATTGCAGAAAACCCGAAAGCTCTACCACCTTTTGTAACTTTGGTAACACGATTTACACTTACCAAACGATCTTTTAATTCAAGACCACTAGGTTTTACGATTTCAATATTTTTGTATTTACTAGACATACTTATTAAAATTTAAGTCCAGCTGCTCTCGCGCCTTCCGCTAATGATTTAATACGACCGTGATATAAATAACCTCCTCTATCGAAAGTTACAGTTTCAATCCCAGCTTTTAACGCTTTTTCTGCAACTAGTTTTCCAACTGCTGTTGCAACTTCTACGTTTGTACCTTTTCCTATTTCTTTTTCTCTTGATGAAGCAGCTAGTAAAGTAACTCCATTTACGTCATCAATAAGTTGAGCATAAATTTCTTTGTTACTTCTAAATACAGAAAGTCTTGGATTAGTAGCAGTACCACTTATCGTTTTTCTAATTCTGAATCTAATTCTTTGTCTTCTTTCAGGTTTTGTTAATGACATAATGTTATTTTTTAAGCTGATTTACCTGCTTTTCTTCTTAATACTTCACCTACAAATTTAACACCTTTTCCTTTGTATGGTTCTGGTTTGCGGAAACCTCTGATTTTCGCAGCCACTTGACCTAAAAGTTGTTTATCAAATGATGTTAATTTCACAATTGGGTTTTTACCTTTTTCAGATATAGTTTCCAAAACTACTTCTGGAGCTACTTCTAAAACAATATTGTGAGAAAATCCAAGAGCTAAATCTAATTTTTGTCCTTGATTTGAAGCTCTATAACCTACTCCTACCAATTCCAATTCTTTAGTAAAACCTTCTGTAACGCCGATAATCATATTATTGATTAAAGATCTGTACAAACCGTGTTTTGCTCTTTGGTCTTTGTGATCAGATGATCTGTCCACTTGAACTTGATCTCCTTCAACTGTTACAGTCACATCTGAATATTCCTGTGTAAGTTGACCATTTTTTCCTTTTACTGTAATAATACCATTTGCAACTTCAACAGTCACTCCGGTAGGGATTACAACGGGATTTTTACCTATTCTTGACATCTCTTATAAGTCTTTTAATTAGTATACGTAACAAATTACTTCACCACCTACATTCAATTGTTTTGCTTTTTTTCCAGTCATAAGACCTTTAGAAGTTGAAACAATTGCAATTCCTAATCCGTTAAGGATTCTTGGGATGGAAGAAGAACCTGAATACTTACGTAAACCTGGTTTACTAATTCTTTGGATATCTTTAATTACTGACTCTTTAGTATCTTTATCATACTTCAAAGCGATTTTGATTGAACCCTGAACAGAGCTGTCTTCAAATTTGTAACTTAAGATATATCCTTGATCAAATAAGATCTTAGTTATTTCTTTTTTTAGATTAGATGCTGGAATTTCGACAACTTTGTGGTTTGCAGCCACAGCGTTTCTAACTCTCGTCAAATAATCTGCAATAGGATCTGTATACATATGTATTGATTTGCGGTAACGGTTTTCAACAGAACTATTCTATTGAACCTGAAACCAATTTATAAATGTTTGATTACCAAGAAGCTTTTTTAACTCCTGGAATTAATCCGTTGTTAGCCATTTCACGGAATGTTACACGTGAAATACCAAATTGACGAATATATCCTCTTGGTCTTCCTGTCAATTTGCAACGATTGTGCAAACGTACTGGTGAAGCATTTTTTGGTAATTTTTGCAAACCTACAGAATCTCCAGCTTCTTTCAAAGCTTTTCTTTTCTCAGCATACTTCGCTACCGTTTTTTCTCTCTTCACCTCGCGGGCTTTCATTGATTCTTTAGCCATGTCTTAATTCTTTTTAAAAGGTAAACCTAATTCAGCCAATAACGATTTTGCTTCTTTGTCCGTAGCTGCAGAAGTTACAAAAGTAATGTCCATTCCAGATATTTTATTTACTTTGTCAATATCAATTTCTGGGAAAATGATTTGCTCTAAAACACCAAGATTGTAGTTTCCTCTTCCATCAAAACCAGTAGCTTTAATTCCACTGAAATCTCTAACACGTGGCAAGGCAGAAGTAACTAATCTGTCTAAAAATTCATACATTCTTTCTCCACGCAAAGTAACTTTTGCTCCAATAGGCATCCCTTTTCTCAATTTGAATGACGCAACGTCTTTCTTTGAAATAGTAGATACTGCTTTCTGTCCAGTGATCTTTGTTAACTCATCGACAGCATAGTCAATTAGTTTTTTGTCAGATACAGCTGCACCAACTCCTTTACTCAAAACGATTTTTTCCAATTTTGGAACTTGCATTACGTTTGTGTATCCGAATTCCTCTTTAAGAGCAGAGATTACTCTGTTCTTATACTCTTCTTTTAGTCTAGGTATATATGCCATTACTATAGTACTTGATTAGATTTTTTTGAAAATCTTACTTTCTTATCTCCTTCAACTCTAATTCCTACTCTAGTTGTTTCCTTTGTTTTAGGATCAATTAAAGATATGTTAGATATTTGTATAGAAGCTTCTTTTTTTACAATACCACCTTGAGGGCTTTTTGCACTTGGTTTCGTGTGTTTTGAAACCATGTTTACACCTTCAACAATTGCTTTATTTTTCTCACGGTAAACACGTAGAACTTTACCTTCAGCACCTTTATGGTCTCCAGCAATTACTCTTACTATGTCACCTGATTTTATTTTTAGCTTTATCATCTTAAAATAATTAAAGCACTTCTGGTGCTAATGATACAATTTTCATGAATTGTTTTTCACGAAGTTCTCTTGCTACTGGACCAAAAACACGAGTTCCTCTCATTTCACCAGCAGCATTCAACAATACGCAAGCGTTATCGTCAAATCTAATGTATGAACCGTCGGCTCTTCTCACTTCTTTTTTGGTACGTACAACAACTGCAGTTGAAACAGCTCCTTTTTTTACGTTTCCGTTTGGAGCAGCATCTTTGATAGAAACTACAATCTTGTCACCAACAGAGGCATACCTTCTTTTGGTACCTCCTAAAACACGGATAGTTAAAACTTCTTTTGCTCCCGTATTATCTGCTACTTTTAGTCTTGATTCTTGTTGTACCATAATTATTTAGCTCTTTCAATGATTTCAACTAACCTCCAACATTTTGTTTTACTCAAAGGACGAGTTTCACTAATCCTTACAGTATCGCCAATGTTACAGTCGTTATTTTCGTCGTGTGCATGATACTTTTTAGTTTTCAACACGAACTTACCGTATAGTGGGTGTTTTACTTTTGTTACTTGTGCAACAACAATGGATTTATCCATTTTGTCTGAAGTGACAACCCCAACTCTTTCTTTTCTTAAATTTCTTTTTTCTTCCATCTTTCAGCAGAATACAGTTATTGTAACTCTCTTTTAGTAAGTTCTGTAGCTAATCTTGCAACTGTTCTTCTTACACTTCTAATTTGAAGTGGATTCTCAATTGGAGAAATAGCGTGAGCCATTTTTAAGTCGGCATATGCCTTCTTAGTTTGGTTAAGTTTTTCTTGCAACTCTGCTGCAGAAAGATCTTTTATTTCTGATTGTTTCATAATATATAATTAATTATGCTTCGAAATCTCTAGCAACAACGAATTTTGTTTTACAAGGAAGTTTTTGAGCTGCAAGACGTAACGCCTCTTTTGCAACTGACAAAGGTACTCCTCCAACTTCAAACATAATTCT
>NZ_JAQTPQ010000361.1 GCF_028712645.1 Flavobacterium sp.
TATGGTTTGGCTTTCATTGCAATTTTCCTAATAGGATTTACAATTTATTTTTTTGCTATGAAAGTCGATAAACATTCGGATGCTTCGGTGCAAAACGAAATTTACACCTGTTCAATGCATCCTCAAATCATTAGGGATAAATCAGGGAATTGTCCTATTTGCGGAATGACTTTGGTCAAAAAAGTACAGCAGAATCAAGTTGTCGACAGTAAATCGATTGAAGATCTTTTAAAACCAACCGATAATTTTATTGTTGGAAATTTTCAAACTACGACTCCCAAAGACACGACTTTAGGTGCTGAAATCAATTTACCTGGAATTGTGGCTTACGATCCAAATGCTGCAGAGAATATTTCGGCAAGAGTGGGAGGCAGGATAGAACGAATGTATGTTAATTATAAATTTCAAAGAGTTTACAAAGGACAAAAGCTATTTGATTTGTATAGTCCAGAATTGCTTACTGAACAGCAAAATTTTATTTATATGATTGCCAATGATACTGGGGAACACGGTACAATGATTGACGCATTAAAGAAAAAATTGAAACTTTATGGGATGAGTAACAATCAAATGGGTTCTCTTATTTTAACCAAAAAAGCCAATCCCATAATCACTATTTATAGTCCAACTTCGGGAATTATTGAAGGAACGGAAAGTATGACAAACGGAGTTAATTCAGCAATGCAAAAGGCTTCAACAACCGAAAGATTATTGGTCAAAGAAGGCGATTACATCCAGAAAAATGAAACCGTTTTTAAATTATTAAATACCGATAAAGTCTGGGGAATTTTCAATGAATTACAAGGTTATAATGGACTGATTAAAACCAACCAATCTATTCGAATTTCTACTGAGTTGGATGAAAATATATTTATTGATGCACGAATTAATTTTGTTGAAACCCAATTGAATCCTGCTGACAAAACCAATAGAATTAGGGTTTATCTTAACAACTCCACTTTAAAATTGCCTATTGGCTTGAGATTGCAAGGTATCGTGAAAAGCAAACCAACAAAAGGAATTTGGATTCAAAAACAAGCAATGGTCAGTATTGGAACCAAGAAAATTGTATTCCTAAAAAAGGGAAATGGATTCAAAGCTACCGTGATAAAAACTGGAATCGAAATTAATGATTTTGTTCAAGTTATCAACGGGATTTCTGCACAGGATTCTATTACCGAAAACGGAAATTATTTAATTGACAGCGAAAGCTTCATAAAAACTGAATAAGATGAAACAGTTATTTTTAATACTATCCCTATTGGTTTTAATGGCTTGTAATTCTAAAAAACAAGACACAAAACCTGAGATCCAAGACCAAGTACAATTTTATACTTGCTCGATGGATCCACAAATTAAGGAAGATAAACCAGGAATTTGCCCCATTTGTCACATGAAATTAGCACCAATGAAAGCCAGAGATTTGCCTTCTAACGAAATTTCTTTAAGTAAACAACAAATCAAATTGGGGAACATTACCACTCAAACCTTATCAGAGACTAATAACAGTTTAAACCAATCATATACTGGTATTTTAATCTCCAATCAGGAAAAAATCAAGACCATTTCGGCAAGAGCTACAGGGCGAATCGAAAAGTTATTTTTCAAAACCGCTGGTGACTATGTTAGTAAGAACCAAGCATTATATGTTTTATACAGTGAAGATGTTGCCATTGCTAAGCAAGATTATTTTATGGCATACCAACAACTTTCGATGCCGGGAGATTTTGGTAAAAATGCCCAAAAGATGCTTAATGGAGCTCGACAAAAATTGTTGTTTTATGGTTTGAATAATTCCCAAATTTTGGACATCAAAAAAAAATCGGAAGTTTCGCCATATACTACTTTTTACAGTACTTTTAGCGGAACAATTTCTGAAATTCTTGCCACAGAAGGCAGTTATGTTATGGAAGGTTCAGGTATTATTAAACTAGCAGATTTGAATAATCTTTGGCTTGAAACACAAGTGAATGTAAATTATGCAAAAAGTATTTCCATTGGGCAAAATGCCAAAGTTTCTTTTACCAGTTTTCCCAATAAAACAATTAACACCAAAGTTTCATTTATCAATCCAGAAATCAATCCAGAAACTCGATTACTTTTGATTCGGATGGAAATACCAAATACAAACGGTTTTTTAAAACCTGGAATGCAGGCGATTGCACAATTATTGCTACCCAAACAAAAAGGATTGTTTATCCCGACCGATGCTGTAATCCGTGAGGAAAAAGCTTCTTATATTTGGTTCGAAAAAAGCCCCGGAATTTTTGAGAATCTTATGGTGGAAACTGGCGTAGAAACTAACGGAATGATTGAAATCAAATCATCAATTGATACTTCAAAAAAAGTAGTAATTACAGGTGCTTACGCTATTAACAGTGAATATATTTTCCGAAAAGGAAGCGACCCAATGGCAGGAATGAAGATGTAATATTTAAATATTTAATTATGAAAAACACCTATACAATTACGGGAATGTCGTGCAATGTTTGTCGTACCAAAGTTGAAAAAGCCTTGAATGCAATTGAAGGAGTTGATGCTACTGTAACTTTAGATCCACCAATTGCCACTATCCATACAGAAAAATCGGTTTCTATTTTTAAACTTCAAAAAGCATTATACACTGCGGGAAATTACATTATCAGCGAAAGCGATGCTACATCTGAGAATTCTCTTTACAGCACACCAATACCAAGCGAGATGAATCAAGTAGTTTTGCCTATTAGCGCTTCGGGAAAATATTATTGCCCAATGTTTTGCGAAGGCGAAAAAGTCTATGACAAAGCAGGAGATTGTCCCGTTTGCGGAATGGATTTAATCAAAGCTCCCGATTTGAACGTCAGTAAAACATCC
>NZ_JAQTPQ010000111.1 GCF_028712645.1 Flavobacterium sp.
TGTAAAATAAATTTGGGTCTGCAACAACGGAAGAGGATAAAGCATTTTGCTTCAATAAAAATTTATCTATCCAACCGTTTGCCGAAGGGTTAATCATTGTTGATGTTTAGAAATACAAATTTATGTTATTTTGTGGTTTTCCAATTATTTTAAAAATAAAAAACCGTCCCATTGTTAAAAACGAGACGGTTTTCTATAAATTTTTATTTTCTTACTTGATAATCGCTGAGCAAGCTACTCTTGCACCAGCATTTCCAGAAGGTTGAGAGGTAAAATCATCTGTACCTTGGTGAACAATTAATCCTTTTCCAAGGATATTTTTGGTTTCATCTTCACAACCAATACACCATTCATCAGTAGTTAGGGTAATAGTTCCATTTCCTTTTTCGTCGGCAGTAAAATTACCGATATCTCCTCTGTGATATTCACCAACACCCCATTTTCCGTGTTTTTTGAATGTTGGATTCCAATGTCCTCCCGCCGAACTTCCATCAGCAGCAGTACAATCTGATTTTTCATGAATGTGTATAGCATGCACACCAGGTTTTAGTCCAGCTAATTTTGCCACGAAAGTCACTTTGCCATTTTTTTCAATAAAAGAGGCGGTTCCAGTTACATTGCTGTTGCTTTTGGATTCGAAAGCAATGTTTAACTTTTTAGAATCGCTTGAATTGCCTTTTGTTTTGCATCCAATGATTACAGCTAAGATTAGCACGATAGAAAAGATTATTTTTTTCATAGTTTTTATTTTAAATTATTTTTATAAAAATACTCATTAATAAGGAAAGAAAAATTAAAGTTATCTTAAAATCCAAATAGTTTTTGGAGGTAAGTAGTATTTTGTATGCGATTTGACTTTTTTGATAATGGAATTGTTAATTTAGCCCAAGTTTTTAATTAAGATTTTATATGGTACATATCTTTAGGAGGAAATGCTTAACAGATGTTTTCACAACTCTAATAATGGTTTTGTTTATACAATTCAATGTTATAGGACAAACAACCAAAGATTCTGTAAAGGAATGTCCTGTAAAATCACTGCCTGAAGTCTTTAAAAAGAGAGATTCCATACATATAATAAAACCTTTAAAAAACAGTTTTTTTCTTGTAATACCGCTTATTGGATCACAACCTGCCACAGGTTTTGTTTATGGAGCTGTGGGTCAATATACTTTTAAAGGAAAGAATCCAAAAGATAAATATTCAGCGATTAATCTTGGAATCAACTATTCCGAAAAGAAACAGTTGATTGTTAATTTTAAAAATAATGTGATGCTCAAGGATAATAAAATATTTTTGAGTGGAGACTGGCGCTACTATATTTTTTCTCAAGCAAATTATGGACTAGGCTCAGATATAGTCCCAACAAATAAAAACGGCGTAAATTTTGATATCAATTCTTTGACGGAACCGATGCAATATAATTATCTAAAATTTCATCAAACGATGTCTTGGAAGGTTAAAGGAGATTTTTATGTGGGAGCTGGAATTCATTTTGACAGTTATTCTTCGATTATTGATGAGAAACTTGATATTGCAAACGGAATTTATACCAATCATTATAATTATAACACAAAGAATGGATTTAGCGATAAGGCATATTTTGTAAATGGATTAAGTCTCAATATGGTTTTTGATTCAAGGGATAACCAAATCAATACGAATCACGGATGGTTTGGAAATATTAATTACAGAGTAAATCCTGCATTGAACAAAAATCAAGCTGCAAGTACCGTGCTTTTTACAGAATACAGATATTTTTTGCCATTAAGCAAAACTAATGATCAACACGTACTAAGCTTTTGGACTTATGGACAGTTTGTAACGAGCGGAAAAGTTCCTTATCTCAACTTGCCAGCAATTGGTTGGGATCAACGTAGCCGAAGCGGTAAAGGTTATACCCAAGGATTATTTCGGGGTTATAATTTAGCTTATCTTGAAGCGGAATATAGGTTTCCCATTAGTTGTAACCAATTATTCAGCGGAACATTATTTGCAAACTTTACCAGTGTGAGCGACAAGGATAGAGATATTCGTCTTTTTCAATACGTACAACCTGCCGTAGGTATTGGTTTGCGTATATTAATTGATAAAGCAACTCGTACGAATTTAGTGCTCAATTATGCTTGGGCGAATCGTTCAAAAGCTTTTTATCTTAATGCTGGGGAAAGTTTTTAATCTTTACAATTATTGTCCGATTAAAATAAGGTATAGTCCCTACGGTATGGCATTCGCTTTTAAAAAAGAAAAATAAAGTCGCCACGAATTTCACGAATGAACACGAATTTTAACACTCAAATCAAGGGTTGAAATAAAAGGCTGTCATTCTTTTGATTAGACCTAACAGGTTTTTAAAACCTGTTAGGTCTCGTTGAACCCCAAAAAGTTATAAATTCAACCCTCGATTCGCATTACATATTTAACTGTAAAGCAAAACAGGTTTTATCTTCTTTGGTGATGCTAAAAACCATAGCATCAGAAGTCAAATTTTCGTGTATTACAACTTTGTCTTTCAATGATAATTCCTTGAGGAAATTCATTTCGAAACTTTCAATTTTTTGATTCAAAATTAATTTTTCCTCTACAAAATCCAAACACCATTCCAGATATTTTACATTGTTTACGTGATTGACAATGTCTAAATCTGAAAGAGCTACCGTCTTTTCGAAAACCATTTCAGTTTCATTGTTGAGATTTATTTTGGAAAAAGGCTTAATAGTTGCTTTGTTTTCTGGATATAATTCGAAATGTTCAAACGGCAATGCCAAGGCTTCTGGTCGTCTAATTTTGGTATTAAAAACTGCCCAAAAAGTCTCGCATCCTACTATTTTTTTACCGTTAACATACATTTCTAAAGCACGTACAGAGCGTGAATTTTCAAGAGTATTAATCCAAGTTTTTACGGTTACAAAATCTTTCCATTTGGGTAATTCCGTGATTTCGACACGCATTCTACTTAAAACCCAAGCCTGATTGAACTCTTGCATATCCGAAAAACTAATTCCCCCAACTTCCGAATGTGCAGCAGCTGTTAATTGTAAAAGATTACACAAATCAGTGTATTTCAAGTACCCATTTGGCATACATTGCGTAAAATTGATTTCCCAATCTTTGCTGAATATGGATGTGAAATTTTCTGCTATTGGCATATAAATAATTATGAATTATGAATTATGAATTATTGTGTTTAGAAAGTCTATAATTTTCTTTCTATCAGTCAAATAATCAAACCATTTTGTTGTTTCATTTCTCTTGAACCAAGTGAGTTGTCTTTTAGCAAATCGTCTGGTATTTTTCTTGATTTCTTCGATTGCAAATTCTAGTGTGATTTCACTTTCAAAATAACTGAATAATTCACGGTAACCCACTGTTTGTAATGCATTCAAATCTTTCTGTGGTAATAAATTTTTGGCTTCAGCCAATAGACCTTCGTTCATCATTATATCCACACGTTGATTAATTCTATCATAAATAACGCTTCTTTCAGCTTCTAAACCAATGAGAATAGGAGTGAAGTTTCTCGTGTTTTTCTTTTGATTTAAAAACGAAGAATACGGTTTTCCGCTTCCGATGCAAACTTCCAAAGCACGCATCATTCGCTGTGGATTTTCTTTGGCGACGACCGAAAAATAATTGGAATCCAATTTTTCTAATTCGGTTTGTAGATATTCAATTCCTAATTTTTCGTAGTTTATTTTGACTTCTTCACGAACCGCAATGTCAATTTCCGGAAATTCGTCAAAGCCTTTCAAAACGGCATCTACGTATAATCCAGAACCACCAACCATCACAACAAAATCATTGGCTAAATACAATTCATCCAGTTTGGAAATGGCTTCTTTTTCGAAATCACCAACAGTATAATTCTCAAAAATGGATTTATTTTGAATGAAATGATGTTGGGCTCCAGCCAATTCTTCCTCGGAAGGAACTGCAGTTCCAATTCTCATTTCTTTGAAAAACTGACGACTGTCGCAAGAAATAATTTCGCAATTGAAATGTTGTGCCAAAGCAATACTCAAGGAAGTTTTTCCGATTGCAGTAGGACCGATTATCGTGATTAAATATTTAGCCATTTTAGAAATTTATGACTTTCAAATACTTGTTTTTTCGGAGATAAGCTTGAATACTATTTCGAGTATCACGATTGCTTTGCATCGGGATGATGATATTTCGTAAAATTTCGAGAGTGTTGATTTGGTAATTCAAATCAAAAAAGGCGTACCCTTTGTAAACACCATTTTCGACCAAAATGACGCTACGCTCAGTGACGGTTCGGCCTTTGTCAAGAATTGCCAATGTTTTATTTTCAAATATATTTTTTTCTATAAAAGTGTGAACCCGTTCGTTGTATTCTAAAGGGGCAATTTTGCCAACACAAGCACCATCACATTCATTAATAGTGTGCTGAAAACAATGTGATTTTGTTTCATATAAACCTGTCAATTTTTGACATAAATGATAATGAGAACTTATCCTAAACAAGGCATTTTTTCCTTCCTGCAAAGAGATATAGGATTTAATTTCTTTTTTTCTGCCGTCCGCTTTTTGTAATTTTAAATTAAGATAACCATTGGTATCTTTTTCAGCATAAATTGCCCAATTAAAATTACTTTTTGGAGACATTCTATTAAAAATAGGTCTGTTGATTTTGATTTCTTCAGACTCTTTCAAAAGTGCAATCAATTCACTTCCAGTTTCTTCATAAGTTACGGTGAAAACTTCATTTTGAATTTTCTTGGCACTTTTTGTAATTCCAGTAAAATGCTGATTGACTCTTTTTTTAATGTTTCGGCTTTTGCCAATAAACATAAGACTACCATCTTCGCGATGGATATAATAAACTCCCGTTTTTGAAGGCAAACTCTCTACGATGTCCATCAACTTGGGAGAAATTCCCTTTTGAATTTCAAATTTAATGAGCTCTTTGACGATTTCTTTATTCAAATCTTTGTCCAAAAGCATTTTGAATAATTTTACGGTTGCCATTGCGTCACCGCTGGCACGATGCCTATCAGCCATTGGAATTCCTAAAGCACGAACTAATTTTCCTAAACTATGAGAAGGTTGTTCCGGCAATAATTTTTTTGATAATTCGACTGTGCAAAGTGTTTTTACATTAAAATCATAACCCAAACGACGAAATTCGGTGCGTAATATTCGATAATCGAAATCAGCATTATGAGCGACCAAAACGCAATCGTTGGTCATTTCGATAATACGCTTGGCTATTTCAAAAAACTTTGGAGCAGAGCGCAACATAGCATTATTGATTCCAGTAAGTTTCACCACAAAAGGTTGAATAGGGATTTCAGGATTGACCAAACTGATAAATTGATCCACGATTTCGTGACCGTCAAATTTATAAATGGCAATTTCGGTAATTCCTTCTTCGTTGAATTGCCCTCCGGTAGTTTCTATGTCGAGTATTGCGTACAAAATAAATGTTAAGTGTTCGGTTTTTAGTGTTCAGTTGGAAAATCTGAAATCACAAATCGTTAATCTTCAATCAAAAATCAATTTATCGTCCTCCAAAGATACTACTTCCTATTCGAACCATCGTGCTTCCACATTCAATTGCGAGTTGATAATCGCCAGACATTCCCATAGACAATGTAGAGACGCACTGCAGTGCGTCTCTACCGGATCCGGATCCGTCATAACGTAATTTGTCAAAAATGGATTTCAAATGCGTGAATTCTTTTTTGATTTGGTTTTGATTATCTGTAAAAGTTGCCATTCCCATTAATCCAACAATTCGAATGTTTTTCATTCCTTCTTTGTCATTAGCTTCGCTCTGTTCGGCACTGCCTCGGGTCTGAACGAAGTGAAGAATCTCATCCAATTCTTCTTCATCAAGTCCAAATTTACTTTCTTCTTCGGCGATATAAACTTGCAATAAACAATCGATAATTCTATTGTTTTTTTTTGCTTGTTTGTTAATTTCTTCCAATAATTTCAAGCTATCCACGCCGTGAATTAAACTCACAAATGGCACCATAAATTTGACCTTGTTCGTTTGAACGTGACCAATCATGTGCCATTCGATATCTTTTGGCATCGCTTCCCATTTCTCGGCCATTTCCTGAATTTTGTTTTCACCAAAAATGCGTTGACCAGCATCATAAGCTTCCATCAAATCAGGAATGGGTTTGGTTTTAGAAACGGCAACAAGAGTTACGTTTTCAGGTAAAGTGGATTTTATTTTGAGGAGGTTTTGTGCTATTGACATATTAAATAAACTGTTTCGAGATTTTCTCCGCTTTCTTACTTTCACTATAATCATAAAAACCTTCGCTAGATTTTACGCCTAATTTTCCAGCACGAACCATATTGACCAATAAAGGACAAGGAGCATATTTCGGGTTTTTGAAACCGTCGTACATTACGTTTAAAATAGCCAAACATACATCAAGCCCAATAAAATCAGCTAATTGTAATGGTCCCATCGGATGTCCCATTCCGAGTTTCATCACGGTGTCAATTTCATAAACGCCAGCTACTTTGTTGTAAAGCGTTTCGATGGCTTCGTTTATCATTGGCATCAAAATTCTGTTGGCAACAAATCCTGGATAATCGTTGACTTCGACTGGAGTTTTCCCCAGTTTTTCAGATAAATCCATAATGATTTTTGTCACTTCATCGCTGGTGTTGTAACCCCGAATAATTTCAACCAATTTCATAATTGGAACAGGATTCATAAAATGCATTCCGATAACACGCTCCGGATGAACTACAACTGCGCCAATTTGTGTAATAGAAATGGAAGAAGTATTTGTTGCCAAAATCGTATTGTGCGAACAAGCTTCGTTCAATTGTTTGAAAATATTGAGCTTTAATTCCACGTTTTCAGTGGCTGCTTCAACAACCAAATCCACTCCCACAACACCATCTTTGATGTCTGTATAAGTGATTATATTACTTATGGTTTTGAATTTATCTTCTTCGGTAATAGTTCCTTTGGTAACCATTCTGTCTAAATTGGCAAAAATAGTTGCCATTCCTTTATCTAATGATTTTTCGGAAACATCGATTAATTTTACGGCAAAACCACTTTGCGCAAAAGTGTGCGCAATTCCGTTGCCCATTGTTCCAGCTCCGATTACGGCTATTGTTTTCATTTATTTTGGTTTAAAAGTTTCAAGTTTCAAGTTTCAAGTTGTTCGAGAGAACCTGAAACCTGAAACTTGAAACCAATTTTATTATTTTTTAAAACAATCAATAATTTGGTAAGCCACTCTTAAAGCTTCTGTTGCTTGTTCCAATGTTACAACAGGAGTTGTATTGTTGTTGATGGCATCGGCAAAGGATTCCAACTCGTCAAGAATAGCGTTGTTTTGCTCCACATCAGGATTCGAAAAGTAGATTTGTTTTTTTACGCCCTCGGCATTTTGTAGAATGATATCAAAATCTCCAGGAATTTCTGGAGCATCTTTCATTTTTACGACCTCGCATCTTTTCTCCAAGAAATCGACCGAGATGTAAGCATCTTTTTGGAAAAAGCGTGATTTACGCATATTTTTTAAGGAAATTCTACTGGCCGTTAAATTGGCAACACATCCGTTTTCGAACTCAATTCGAGCGTTCGCAATATCTGGAGTATCACTGATAACCGAAACCCCACTGGCGTGAACGTCTTTCACTTTCGAATTGACCACGCTCAAAATCGCATCAATATCGTGAATCATCAAGTCGAGAACCACGGGAACATCGGTGCCACGAGGATTGAATTCTGCCAAACGATGGGTTTCGATAAACATAGGATTTTCAATCATATCCTTAGTCGCTTTGAACGCAGGATTAAATCTTTCTACGTGACCTACTTGACCTTTTACCTTGTATTCATTGGCTAAAGCTATGATTTCTTCGGCTTCGGCAACGGTATTCGAAATGGGTTTTTCAATAAAAACGTGTTTGCCAGATTTTATCGAAACTTTGGCACATTTAAAGTGTGAAAGCGTTGGCGTCACGATATCAATCACATCGACAGCGTGAATTAATGTAGCGATTGTTGAGAATTGCTTGTAACCAAATTCTTTGGCAACTTTCTCTCCATTTTCTTGATTTTCATCATAAAAACCAACTAATTCGAATTTTTCGGATTGTTGCAATAATCGTAAATGTATTTTTCCAAGATGTCCAGCACCTAAAACGCCTACTTTTAACATAAAAATGATTTTTAACAAAAATATAATTTATTTGTTTAATGAGTGAAGTTTCTAGTTTAAAGTTTTGGAAATTGTTATTTGATTTTTGAATTATTAAAGTTTATTTTTACCGAAATATATTATTTTAAACTTTGAAAGATACCGCCAAACATCAAGGACTTCGCAATCAATTAGTAACACTTTTGCAGGGAAAAGGAATTAGTGATAAGAATGTTTTGGAAGCCATTAAGAAAATTCCAAGACACCTTTTTTTGAATTCCAGTTTTGCTGATTATGCCTATCAGGACAAAGCTTTTCCTATTGCTGCCGGTCAAACTATTTCGCAACCTTATACAGTTGCCTTTCAAAGTCAATTATTAGAAGTAAAAAAAGAGCATAAAATCCTCGAAATTGGTACAGGTTCTGGCTATCAAACTGCTGTTTTATGCTTAATGGGAGCTAAAGTTTATAGTATTGAAAGACAAAATGAGTTGTTCAAGCAAACTTCGGTTTTGTTGCCCAAATTAGGTATTAGACCTAAACATCTTTCTTTTGGAGATGGATATAAAGGCATCCCTAATCACGCTCCTTTTGATAGTATTATTGTTACGGCTGGTGCGCCAATAATTCCGCAAGCCTTGATGGCACAGTTAAAAATAGGAGGGAGGCTAGTCATTCCGCTTGGTGAAGAAAAACAAATTATGACTTTGTTAATTAGAAAGAATGAAACCCAATTTGAAAAACACGAGTTTGGAGATTTTAAATTCGTGCCTTTATTGGAAAATAAAAATTAATATAACTGTCTGCTAAGCGGACGAATAACCCAATAAAGCACACGGATGACACAGATTAGACGGATTTTCACTGATATTAATATTAAAATCTGTTTTTATCTGTTTAAATCCGTGTCATCCGTGTGCCATTTTCAAAATAGGTACAAGTAACGAATAGTCATAAAAATTAAAATCCTGTAATTGGCTAACCATTTTGAAATAAAACAAGGCTCATTACCAAAACTGAAGTTTTGTCATTTCCATCAATAAACCCGTAGCACTTATAATTGTTCTTTTAATAGTGTTGCATCAATATCATTATGCGAGACATCATAAACTGATTTTCCAGCTTTAATCAACAACAATTGCGGCGATTGGTGAACAACATTAAAACGATTGGCAATTTCATTTGAAATATCTCGATGTTCAATTAAATCCAGAAAATAAGTATCTACTTTATTTTCTAAATCAAAGTCGTTTTCAAACTGTTTCAGAGCAAATCTACTGATACTACAACGAGTACTATGTTTGAAAATTACTACTGGTTTCTCATTGGAAATTGACACTATTTCATCCAACTGACTTAAAGCTGTAAGCGGAATCCAATTGATTTCGCTGTTAGAAGCGTTTTTATTCTCTGAACTTCCAAAAATCGCTGAAAATAAACTCATTATGTTAAAATTTAAATTGTTTTTTATTTCATAAATCCCCCTTTATCAGTCATTTTGTCGTAACTTTAACAGTGGAATGAGATTTGATAATTTTGTTCCAAAGTTAATCAAAACAGTAAACTTTCAATCGTTAAATTTTAAACTTATTTAAAATGAACATTAATAAATTTACCATCAAATCACAAGAAGCCATTCAGCAATCTCAGCAATTGGCTCAAAGTTTTGGACAACAACAAATAGAAAACGAACACATTTTCAAAGCGATTTTCGAAGTCGATGAAAATGTGGCTCCCTTTATTTTGAAAAAACTAAATGTAAATGTTCCCTTATTCGAACAAATTTTAGACAGTACTATTCAAAGTTTTCCGAAAGTTTCGGGTGGCGAAATTATGCTTTCCAGAACGGCAAACTCAACACTAACCGAAGCCGAAATCATTGCCAAGAAAATGAACGATGAATTCGTTTCTATCGAGCATTTAATCTTGGCTATTTTTGCATCGAAAAGCAAAGTCGCCCAAATTCTAAAAGACCAAGGCGTAACCGAAAAAGGACTAAAAGCCGCTATTGACGAACTCCGAAAAGGCGAAAGAGTAACCTCTGCTTCTGCGGAGGAAACTTATAATTCCTTGAACAAATATGCCAAAAACCTCAACGAACTGGCCCGAACTGGGAAACTCGATCCCGTTATTGGTCGTGATGAAGAAATTCGTAGGGTTTTGCAAATCTTGACGCGTCGAACCAAAAACAACCCAATGTTGGTCGGAGAACCTGGAGTTGGTAAAACCGCCATCGCCGAAGGTTTGGCCCATCGAATCGTGGACGGAGACGTTCCCGAAAACCTGAAAGACAAAATCGTGTTTTCACTCGATATGGGAGCTTTGATTGCCGGAGCCAAATACAAAGGAGAATTCGAGGAACGTCTGAAATCAGTGGTGAAAGAAGTTACCGCTGCCGAAGGAGATATTGTCCTTTTCATCGACGAAATCCACACACTCGTAGGTGCTGGTGGTGGCGAAGGCGCGATGGATGCAGCCAATATATTGAAACCAGCTTTGGCCCGTGGTGAATTGCGTGCCATTGGTGCAACGACATTGGACGAATACCAAAAATATTTCGAGAAAGACAAAGCACTCGAACGTCGTTTCCAAAAGGTAATGATCGAGGAACCCGATACCGAAAGTGCGATTTCCATCCTTCGTGGAATCAAGGAAAAATACGAAACCCATCATAAAGTACAGATAAAAGACGATGCCATAATTGCGGCTGTCGAATTGTCACAACGGTATATTACGAATCGTTTTCTTCCGGACAAAGCCATTGATTTGATGGACGAAGCGGCTTCGAAAATCCGTATGGAAATCAATTCAAAACCCGAAGAACTCGATGTTTTGGATCGAAAAATAATGCAATTGGAAATCGAAATTGCAGCCATCAAACGCGAGAAAGACGAAAGCAAACTGAAAGCCTTGGGAATGGATTTGGCGAACCTGAAAGACGACCGAAACGAAGTTTTTTCCAAATGGAAATCCGAGAAAGACGTGGTCGATAATATCCAATCCGTAAAAACCGAAATCGAAGACTTTAAATACGAAGCGGAACGTGCCGAACGCGAAGGCGATTACGGAAAAGTAGCCGAAATTCGTTACGGAAAAATAAAAGAAGCCCAAGAAC
>NZ_JAQTPQ010000362.1 GCF_028712645.1 Flavobacterium sp.
GGAAAAGCCTTCCACAACTGAATCGTGATTTCCTGAAACAAATCCTTGTGCGCATCCTCACCATTCGTATATAACCTACAAATTTTGTGGATTATATTCTGATTGGCCTTCAATTGCTGCACAAAAGATTGTTCTAAATTCTCGCTCATATTTACATTAGTGGTCAAAAGATAGATTTCGTTACAAATTAAGTGATTTTAATCAGGAGCACAAATTTTCTGCATTTTAATGGGCAGTCGTCCCGCTTTTCGTTGCAATCTTTCATTGCGATTGAGTCATTGCGAGGAACGAAGCAATCTGTGTGTCGCAATAACAGGATTTTCACTTCACTCGGGGCTATTTTATGATTTTTTTTAGTTTTTACAACTCTCTGTTCCCATAATAACCCACCATCAAATTCACGAATTTACTATAACTTTCCATACCATCTTTTTGCTGGTTCATTTTTAGGAAATTATCATAAAAAGCGTGGAAACCTTTGTCTATAAAAGTGTCATATTGTCGCCAGAAATCCTTGCTTTCCTTGTAGTTTTTCAATATTCCTGGATGAACAGTTTTTAATAATTCGTCAAAAACTTTCTCGTCCCGAATTTGCCAATTGCCCAAACAATAGAGCAAAGCATAACTATATCCCGAATATTGAAAATACAAATTATCGTTTTTTACTGAAGCGAGAAAGCCTATGAAATTACATTCACTTTCGCTGGCAAAACCCATTTGGTGCGCCATTTCGTGGCAAGTTGTTGTGGGCGAATTATACATAGGTAATAAATAATTTACCTGAGCCTCATTGGTAAACGGATTCAAATATCCGCCGAAACCCATATAGGTTAATGGTAAACTAAAAAGTGATTTTTTGACGCTGGGATTTGTGTATGTAAAAAAAGAATATTGATTAGAAAGCGTTTTATATCCATTCAAATTCATTGTAAAAACTTGTTCTTGCGAATACGGAAAAACCACTTTCAAACTATCATTTTTGGTAATTTGGCTTTGAATTTCGTTGGTTTTGGCAATTAATTTTTTGGTAAAAGTCAATAAATCGGCATCGGTGTAATCTCTTTCAATTTTCATTTTTTCGAAAAGGGGTTGGCGATAATAATTCATTGCCCACAAAAAATGAAATAAAAAATACACCACCGAAAGCACACTTAAAACCTTTAAAACATTATTTTTCCATTCTAATCTCCAAGTTTTTCTAGCTTTCCAAATCGATTTTAGAATAAAAAAAATGGCTATTCCATAGATAATATCTCCAACCGAAAACGGAATTTTTCCCAATGTTATTCTAGAAAATCCCGAAATATAAACATATAATCCATTGCTGTAAAATCGTTCTATAAATTCTGGAAAATACGGAATGATTTGTAAAATCAGAATTTGAATGAAGAGGAATAGGGGAAGTATGTATTTGCGTTGCACAGTTTTACTTTTGGCATAAAAATAACAATTAATATACTAGTTCGCATTCTTTTTTTGTAAATTTGTTTTTCAATAAAAGGAAGAATGACACAAATTACTTTAAATATTCCAGACAATGAATTGACTTTCTTTATGAAATTAATAGAAAAGTTTAATTATGAGACTGTAATTAATGAATTTTCTGTAACTGAAGAAATGAAAAACGTGTTGGATGAAAGAAGATCAACTTCAAAAACTGATGATTTCATTCCTTGGAACGATGCAAAAAAGAAACTTCGTTTTAAATCTGAAAAATGATTTATAAAGTTGTAATTGAACCAAGGGCTATTCTTGATATACAAGACGCTATTGACTATCATGAATCCAAACAGAATGGGTTGGGTACATACTTTTATCAAGTCGTTGAAGAGCATATAGAAACTTTGGCTAAAAGTCCTTTCTTTCAAATTCGATACAAAGATTATCACGGTTTTCCCATCCGAAAATTCCCTTTTATTTTCCTTTATTATATAGACGAAAAACTAAAAACCATCTATATTATGTCTGTTTTTAATACTTATCTGAATCCTGTAAAATATCCTAAATAAAAATACAATGAGCCAAGAAATAAGAAATCTAGAACCCAAAGCACTTTGGAACAAATTTACTGATTTAAACGCTGTTCCTCGACCTTCCAAAAAAGAAGAGCGAGTAATCGAGTTTATGAAAAATTTCGGAAAATCATTGGGATTGGAAACCTTTGAAGACGAAATCCGAAACGTGATTATTCGAAAACCGGCAACTGTTGGAATGGAAAATCGCAAACCTATTGTCCTACAAGGGCATTTGGATATGGTCCATCAAAAAAATGCCGATACCAATTTTGATTTCAATACACAAGGAATTGATATGTATGTCGATGGCGACTGGGTTCGTGCTCGCGGAACAACTCTTGGTGCAGATAACGGTCTTGGTGTGGCAATGATTATGGCAATTTTAGAATCAAAAACAATCAAACATCCTGCTATCGAGGCTTTGTTTACTATTGATGAAGAAACAGGAATGACAGGAGCTTTAAACCTTAAAGGTGGTATTTTGAAAGGAGAAATTCTCTTGAATTTAGACACCGAAGAAGATGACGAAATCGACATTGGTTGCGCCGGAGGAATTGACGTTACAGCAACTAGAAGTTATCAAGAAGAGGAAACTCCAGAAGATTCTGTTGGTTATACCATTACTGTGAAAGGCTTGAATGGTGGACATTCTGGAATGGATATTCACAAAGGTTTGGGCAATGCCAATAAAATAATGAACCGTTTGTTGTTTGATGCTTTCGAGAATTTTGGTCTTCAGGGTTCAGAAATCAACGGTGGAAGTTTGCGCAATGCGATTCCGGGAGAAAGCGTTGCCAAGGTTGTCGTTGCTGGAATGTATGACGAAGCTTAT
>NZ_JAQTPQ010000363.1 GCF_028712645.1 Flavobacterium sp.
CAATTTCTAATAAATGATTTTTCAAAATAGTCTCTTTATCAAATTTAAAACAAAAGCACAAACCATTAAAAAAATAAAAGTAAAACACCAAGAATAAACCCAAAGCTGTATCCTAGAAATCTGATTATTGAAATAAAACACATACTCGTTTTTAGCATTAACTTCTTTGAAAAGCAAACTTAAAACAAAACCAAAACTGAGAACCGAATAATTAAAAGCTATCAATCCCCCAAAAAGAAAAACAAAAAAACTAGCAGCAAAATTAATCGCAAGAGTGCTTTTGAAAAACTCAAATACGTTACTCCATTTTTTATTCATTCCTTTTATACTATTTTCTCCTCAAAAGGAAGTGTTACATCCAATATTTCATTCAACAACAAAACAATCTGCTCCAAATAATTAGATTGTATCTCCTGATTAATAATAGAAACACTTTCCTTTTCTTCTTTAATATTAAAGGGCAAGAAACCTGACTTTAGGTTTTTAAAAGAAATAATTCCCGCCTCAATAGGCTTTCCTTTTGCGTTTTCTTCATACATATAGGCATATGCCAGAACCTGAATAATTTTATCGTTTTTGATATCATCCGTCAATCCTTTCCAGGATTTAAGAGTAACACTGGATTTCTCCACTTTCCCCGTTTTGTAATCAATGATTCTAATGGTGCCGTTTCGTTCTTCAATCCTGTCCACATTTCCTTTAATCAAAACAGGAAAGGGCAAACTTGGATGTTCAACCATTCTTTGGAACGTTTTTTCAAGCTCCAGAATCTTTATGGCATCTCCTTTTTTAATATTCTCTAATTCTACTTTCAGGAAGTTAAAAACATTACGTTTTGCTACTTCAAAAGCCAATAAATTTCGTCCTTTTTTTATTTCCCCTTCTTTGTAAACTACTTTAAATTGAATCAAAACTTCGGAATCAATTTTCTTAATGCAATTTTGAATATCAATTTCTGAAATAAACTTACCAATCAAAGGCTCGTATAAAACTCGTAAAGTCTCGTGTATAATTGTCCCCAAAGTATTCAAGGCAATATTTTCCTCTACCTCTTCTACTTCACTGATTCGTAAAATCTTTTGAAAATAAAACTGAATCGGATTCCGTATATAACTAGTCAACGCTGATGGGGAAAATCCTTTTTCTGCTATTTCTTTCAAACGCAACATCACCTTTTCCGATTTCGGAATTATCATAGCTGAATAAGCAGTATCTGGTAAAACTGCATTATAAATTTCGTGTGTTAAAATATGCTTGGGTTGTTTCTCTACCTCCAATTGGGTGATGAAACGACTGTTTTCCCCTGCATCCAGACCTTCACTTTCTGTATTATACAGTAAATAAATGTTTTTGGCACGTTGCAACAAATGATAAAAGTGATAGGTGTAGATAGCGTCTTTCTCTTTAAAAGTAGGCAATCCTAATTCACGCTTCACATCATAAGGAATAAAAGAGTTTTGTGATTTGCCCGCCGGAAATTTACCTTCGTTCATAGAAGTAATGATAACCGTTTCAAAATCCAGTACCCTACTTTCAAGAACACCCATAATTTGCAATCCGTTCAAAGGCTCCCCTTCAAAAGAAACTTCAGCCAGATCAATTACTTGTTTGTAAATTGCATGTAGTGTATCAATCGTGTCAATTGCTTTATGTTTGGAATAATAATTAATCAACTTATTGATTACTTTAAAAATAGCATAGACAAAAGTCTTGGTTATTTTTTCTTCTTCATTTTCATTACTTAAGTTATTCTTGACCTTCAGCAATAAACTAGAAATTATCTCTAAAACAGCAATCGAACCTTTCTCCCATTTTTGAAATACAAGCAAGAATAAATCACTGATATTATCATTTAATTCCAATAATTTATGATGACTGATAAAGGTGTAATTATTTTTGTTAATAATCCCAACCAAAGCACTAGTATTGGCATAGGACTCAATTAACGGATGAGTTAATATATCTAATACGTCCTTATAATAAAAAACATAACTACTATTGCTTCTAGACAATGCATTGGTATGCATCTTAAACAATTTAGCAATCAGAATTTGTGCTGGATTATTTTTACTAGAATACCCCATGGTAATATTCAAAGCTCCAACCGAATTTGGAAGAGAATACAACAATGGAATTAACAAATTTTCTTCCCCCAAAACAATAGCCGCTTTATCCAGTGTAGCATTGGGGTTTTCAATATTGATATTTTCTATAATACTTCCCGCAATCTTGGCTTGACCAATCGTTTTTGGTGTACCAATAATTTGAATGTTTTTTGAACTCGAAAAATCATCTACAATCCATTCAAAAGGATGTGACTTATAACGTTTCCAACTTTCTTTAAAACGACGTACAAACAAACCGGCATCATGATAAGGATCATTTAGAAACGTTTGATCGGCATCCCAATATATTTTTGCCTGATCTGAAGCAATAAGATGTTGAATTATCTTTTCCTCTGAAGCATTCAAGGCGTTAAAACCTGCAAAAATAAATTGTTTTCCTAGAATCGATTTTGAAAAGCTACTGGTGTTTTTTACAGCTTCTCGATAAATCAAACCTTGATAACCTATCCTTTTTTTAAGCAAATGTTCATATAAAGATTGATAGTATTTGGGTAATAATTTCCAAAAATCAATGTAGTTTTCAAGTAACTGCGTTTTATTTTCGACTTCAATTCCCCATTTCTTGATGTCTTCTATATCTTTTAAATACGATAAAACATGATTGGAGTCTAATAAATAACGGTCTATTTCATTAAAATCCTGTAATAGTGTTTTACCCCAATTGGCAAAAAGCTCAAAAGACTGCTGGTTATTTTTTTCTGATATAGACAAATAG
>NZ_JAQTPQ010000112.1 GCF_028712645.1 Flavobacterium sp.
AACTTTCTCGGCATACACCACCGAATTGTCATAATCCTTTTTATCATAATAACACTTCATCAAATTAGATTGTGCAAAGGTCTTATTTTGAGGAAAATCAGCTTCGGTTTCTAAACGAGATAAAACCGGAATTGCTTTAGAATAATCATTGCTTTTCAAGAAAATCTGTGCCAATCGCGCTAAAGATTGTTCTGTAAATTCACTTCGTGGTTCATCAATTACGTATTCATAATTAGGAATAGATTTGCTTTCTTGCGCATCTGAAAAATAAGATTGCGCCAAATAGAAATTGGCTTTTAAGGAGTGAATTCCGTTTGGAAATTTAGAAACATAACCACTAAATCCTGAAATGGCTTGTTTGGTATTGTTTTGCAAATATTGTTTTTCGGCAGCTTCAAAAGTATCATTATCTAATTCTGCATCGGTAACCGTAACAAAATCTAAGGTACGAACCCAAGTCGCATACTCATCTACTTTTCCATTGTCAACATAGATTAATCGAGCCGTTGCAACTGCTTCTAATGCTTCGGGAGTTTTAGGAAAATCAGCAGCTACTTTCTTGAATTTTACCAAAGCTTGCTCATCTCTATCTGAATTGTAATAAATCAAACCTTGACGCAAAATCGCTTTCGAAGTGAAAGAGCCTTTTTTGAATTCAGTATTTAGGCGGTCGTAGGTTTTGATTGCATTGTCTTGTTGTTTATCTGCAACATACGTATTTCCTAGTTCGAACAAGGCATCATCACGATAATCCGATTTTGGATATAATTTCAAAAAAGCATTGAGTTCATCGATTTTTTGATTGTTTTTCGAAAGAAATCCGTAGCATATTGCTTTCTGAAAATAGGCATAATCAGCATCAATACTCCTTAAATCGATTACCTTATTATATGCTTCTAAAGCTGGCGTATACTTAGATTCCACAAATCTACAATCGGCCAAACGCAAGTAAGAATCATTCAAACGCACTTTGTCATTTTTCCCTTTTTCAATCTGATTTTCGAAATAATTCCCCGCTTGATCATACTCTTTCAACTTGAAATAAGCGTAAGCAATATTATAATTACTATTTAAATATTCCGGCGTTTCCTTGGCCTGAACTAAACCCAAAAATTGCTTGTAACTCAACACAGCATTTTTGAAATCTTCCAAAACATATTCGGCTTCTCCTTTCCAGAAAGTGGCGCGAGCAGTAAATTTGGCATCTCTTGGTTCATCGATTGATTTTTCAAACATTGACGAAGATTCTTGATATTTCCCGTCGGTGTATAATTCCAATCCGCGATAGAAAGTTACTTTTTGATAGGCCGATTTATTTTCTGGCGATTTGTTCTTTTCTAATAAAACCAATGCTTCCTTATAATTTTTTGACGAAATATAAGAATCAATCAACAACTTTTCAATCTCAGAATTATTGGCATTATTTGGATATTTTTTTAAGAAAGCCATCAAAACAGATGGAACATTTTGATAAGAATTCCCAATATCATAACTCAATTTGGCATAATTCAAACTCGCATCTTCTTGAATCGAAGCGTCAAAATCCATTTCGGAAGCATTCTTAAAAGCATTTAAAGCCTCCTGTTTTTTTTCTAATTTTAGGTAACTTTCTCCCAAATGATAATAGGCATTTTGAGCCACGAAATCTTTTCCGCCAATGATTTTATTGAATTGGGAAATCGCATTTTCGAAATCATTTTGCTTGTAATAAGCATAACCCAATTGATAAAAATCAGTGTTGTTCCATCTTCCTTTTTTACCTTTATACAAAGCCAAATAGGGAATGGATTTGTCATATTGTTTCAAATTAAAATAACTTTCGCCAATAATTTTATTCAATTCAGATTTTTCAATAGCATTTGATTTATCCATAGCTTTTAAACCTAAATCAATCGCTTTTTGAAAATTACCCAACTTAAAATTCATATCAGCTTGATAATAAGAAAGCTTTTCTTTGTATTTTTCTTCTCCTGAAACTTCGTCAAAATATTTTGTAGCTTGTTTGTAATCGTCGCCTTCATAAGCCATAAAACCTAAATAATACTTGGCTTGCGAACCATATTCAGCTGAATTTACAACTTTATTTAAATAATTTACAGCTTCCTTTTTATTTTTGGAACTAAAAAAGCTGTACCCTTTTTGGAAATTATATTTATCACGATCACTATAACTCAAATTACTTTCATCCACTTTATTGAACCATTGCAAAGCTTGCGGATAATTTCCTTGTTTGAAATAATATTGCGCCACTTCAATATATGCCTGATTTTGTTTAATGCTCGTTGGATAATCCGCAACAAAACGTTCCATCAAGTTATCGGCGCCTGGTTGATTGGTGCGAATAGCACAGTTAGCAATATAATACGAACAATCCGAAAGCAGTTCTTCATTAGTCGTAGCCGATTTTACTTTATCGAAAATAATTTGTGCCGAAGCGTATTGCTCGTCATTATACAATGAAAGTGCCTTGTCAAAATCTTTTGAATCGTGTGTATAAATTGCTGATTTTTGTGCCGAAATGTCTAGGGTTCGAATGAAAATTAACAGTAAGAAAAGCCAGGAGAGTTTACGCATTGTGGTTTTTGTTTAATAATTCAAATGTATCATTTTCTAAAGTCTATAACGGATAGAAAAACGTTTTTATTATGAACATCTTTTTAAACAATTTCGAATTTCTTCCTTTAGAACCCAACAAAGAATCATTATTTAAATTAATCGTCTCCAATAGGCAAAATTTATTTTGAATGCAGCCTTTATCTTGTTACTTTTACACCATAAACAAATTTTCCTATGTCTCAACCAGTATTGTCTTTAAAAAATGTAACTATTTCTCAAGGAGGAAAAACCATTTTATCCAATGTAAATCTTGATGTTAATCACGGTGAATTTATATATATCATTGGGAAAACCGGTTCTGGAAAAAGTAGTTTTATGAAAGCATTATATGCTGATTTACCTTTAGAAGAAGGGGAAGGAACAATTGTGGATTTTGATCTAGCAACACTAAAAGAAGATGACATTCCGTTTTTGAGAAGAAAAATTGGTTTTGTTTTTCAAGATTTCAAATTGCTTCCAGATCGTAGTGTGAAAGACAATATGCTTTTTGTTTTGAAAGCAACTGGTTGGAAAGATGAGAATCAAATTCAGAACAAAATCGATGAAGTTTTGGATAAAGTTGGAATGAAAGAATATGCAGATAAAATGCCACACCAACTTTCTGGTGGTGAACAGCAACGAATTGCCATTGCACGTGCTTTACTAAACAATCCCGAATTTATTCTTGCCGACGAACCAACAGGAAATCTTGACCCGCAAACCAGCGTTGAAGTGCTTGAAGTATTAAAGAAAATCAATAATAACGGAAGAACGGTCATTATGGCTACCCACGATTATGCGTTATTAATGAAATTCCCATCGAAAACATTGAAATGCGAAGACACCAAACTTTTTGAAGTGATTCAAAAAACAGTTTAATGCTTTCCGTTCTCATTCCAACATACAATTACAATGTATTCCCATTAGTTTCGGAGTTACAAAAACAATGTTTAGAATGTAAAATTGAGTTTGAAATTTTATGCCAAGACGATTCTTCAAATACTTTTGAACTTGAAAATTTAAAAGTTAACCATTTAGAAAATTGTAATTTTTCAAAAAACGATTCGAATTTAGGAAGAGGAATAAATATCAATTTTTTGTCCGAAAAATCAAAATTTAATTGGCTATTGATTATGGATTGTGATACTTTCCCTACCCAAAAAACCTTCATCCAAAACTATATTAAACAAATAAAAGTAGGAGAGAAAATAGTTTTTGGCGGAATCAAATATCAAAAAGAAAAACCTGACAACAATCAATTATTGAGATGGATTTATGGCAAAAACCGTGAATCACTTTCGGTTGAGAAACGAATTAAAAATCCTAATGGAAATGCGTTAACATCTAATTTACTAATACAAAAAGAAATTTTTCTTTCGACTAAATTTGATGAATCAATTACAAAATATGGCTATGAAGATTTAGTATTTTTGATGAGCTTGAAAAAAAAAGGACTTGTAGTAAAACATATTGACAATCCAACTTTTCATTTAGGGTTAGAAACATCCCAACAGTTTTTAGACAAGACAAAAACAGCCTTAGAAAATTTAAAATTAATCTCCAAAACAATTCCTTTAGACCAATCTGAAAGTAAGATTTTGAGAACGTATAATTTCTTGAAACGATTTTATTTAGTTTCCATTATTTCATTCCTATTTAAAAAAGGAGAAAGAAAAACAATGACTAATCTACTTTCGCAAACACCCTCTTTATTGCTATTTGATTTTTATAAGCTGGGGTATTATTGCACTATCTAATTTCAAAAATCATTGCTTTGTAATTTCCTCAAAAAGAGTTTTCCATTGTTGCATAATGCGGTCTAAGTTATATTTTTCCGTGCTTTCTTGCGCTTTTTTACCCATTTGCAATCTTAAATTTTCATCCTCGATAAGTAATTCAATTTTTTGAACAAACGAATCAATTTTTCCATCTTCGACAAGGAATCCATTTTCATTATTTTTGATTATCGATCTTGGACCTACAGGACAATCATAAGCAACACAGGGCAAACCTAAAGCCATTGCTTCAATAAGAGCCATTCCGAAACCTTCTGTTCTTGATGTCATCACTAGTATTGAAACGTCAAGATATTTATCATTAATATTTTTTACGGGGTCAAAAAAAGCAACAGTACTACCAATCTTCAGAGAATTAACCAATTTTTGTAATTCTTGATTTTTATTGGATTTTCCATATATTTCAAGACTCCAATCTGGATGATTTACAATAACTTTTTGCCAAATTTGCAACATTCGATCCAGTCCTTTTTCATAAGAATGACGACCTACTGCAATTACTTTTTTAGATTTTAAATCCGAAAAACGAGATGATTTAAACCACAATGGATTGGAAATTACAACTCCATTTTTCACATTCCATTCTTTCAAACTCTCTTTTGATAAGGCAACAAACTTGGTAAATCTATTGGCAGAAAACTCCTTGAATGCTAATTTGAATTTTGTAGTGAAAAAAGAATTCGCTTGCTCTTTCTCTTCAATATATTTTGAACCGTGGCACTCAAAAATAATGGAAGCTTTTGTTTTTAAAATGAACGGAATGCTATAAGCTTTTAAACCATTGTCACAAATTATTATGATGTCTGGATGTATTTTAGTTATTGCTTTTTTTAACGCTTTTATATATTGTAAAAAAAAGGAAATTAAATTGCCTTTCAATATCATATCGTGCAGCACTATCTTGTCATCAAAAGAAAAAAACAAAGGTTTATTCCCTTCATTTTGGGTAAGAATATGAACTTCGTAACCGAAATTTTCTACTAAATAATTCGCTTTTACCGAAAGTACTCTAGCGACACCTCCTTCGTTATTAATTTTTGGCGTTATATAAAGAATTTTCATTTTTTAGACTCTAAAAACACATCATAATCCCGAATATAATCGGATTCATCAAAGACATCTGAAGCTATTACTAGACAAACAGCTCCTGATGAAAAATTTTGCAATTCTCGCCAAACACCTGTTCCTATTGGTAAACCCACATTGGGTTTATTCAAAAGAATAGTTCTTTTTTCGAAGCCATCATCAAGAACAACTTCAAAACTACCACTCAACGCTATCAAGATTTCGTACTGATTTATATGAGAATGGCCTCCTCTAAAAGCAGTACTAGGAACATCAAAAAGGTAATAAATTCGTTTGAATTCAAATGGTAAAATATCATTTTGTATGAAAGCTAAATTTCCGCGTACATCTTCTACAACAGGAAAATTCAGAAATTGAATATCATTAAGCATTAGTTTTATTTTTTTAATTTGTAAAAATCCTTTTTTCCTTGAGTTGCCTTTTTTATTGCACCTATAAACTGACTAAATTTTAGCTTTTTTTGTTTCAAATCAAAAAAAATCTTGGTTACCAAACCTTTAAAATAGTTCACTTTCAAAACTCTTGTTAAAAAAGCACCTTGAATGTAATATCGTTGTACAAAATCAAATTTTTCATTTGAAGAAAGTTCAGGATGTGTTGCAATTATGCTTGGAACAAAGGCAATTTGATCCATTTTATTTTTTATGTCAGACAAAAAAACAGCCTCTTCACCCATTTCAAATTTACTTCCAAGTCCAAAATTTTCATCAAATAGAACTCCTAATTTATCTAAAATCGACTTGTTCACAGTAATTTCTACAGACAAAATATTGAATAATTCTATCAAACTTAAATTCATTTTTGCATTTGGTAAATACTTTTTAAACAACAAACCGTTTGGTTTTTCGATACAAAAACTAATTACTGCTTTGCCTTTATATTGATTGTATGTTTGAACAATAGCTAAGTCAAAATCCTTTTTATAGACTACATCATCATCCGCAATTAAAACAATTTTTCCCTTAGCATTTTTTAACGCCAAATTTCTACTTTTGGACAAGCCTGTTTCAAAAGAATTGATAACTCTGACTGAAGGAAACGTAGAATTTAACAGAATATTTTCCTTCGTTTGATTAACGATTAAAATGGAAAATTCAGAAAAATGACAAAAAGGAAACATCGGAATCAAAAAGTCCAAACTGTTTCGATTCATTGTCGAAACTAGAATTTCTAAATCTTGGTTTTTAAATTCGTTTGTCAATTTGTTAGTATATTTACACAAATATAGAAATTTATGTCAGCCAAATGAAAATACTTTTGTTAGGAGAATACAGTCGATTGCATAATTCATTGAAAGAAGGTCTTGTTTCTCAAGGTCACGAGGTAATTACAGTTTCCAGTGGTGATGATTTCAAAAAATACAATACTGATTATTCTTTTCATCCCGCTTTTTTTTCTCGTTTTTGGTTCATTCGAAAAGTAAAAAATCTGATTTTAAAAATCACTACAATCGATTTAGAAAAAGTTGAAAGAGCCATACGATTTTATTTTTTGCTTCCAAAACTAAAAGACTTCCACCAAGTACAGTTAATCAATTCTGATGCTATTGAAACCTACCCTTTTTTATCGAGATTTCTTTATAAAAAACTATTCCAAACTATTGAAAGTCGTAGCTTGTTAGTTTGTGGCGACGAAACTCCTATTATTGATTATTTGCTCAAAAAAGAAATGAAATATTCTGTTTTGACACCCTATTTTGAAGACAATTCTTTAAAGAAAAAGTTTCGTTTTCCATTAAAATACAGAACCAAAAGTTATAGAAAAACATTTGATTGGCTCAATATCAATTGTAATACTTTAATTGCTTCCGATTTGGATTATAAAATCCCTTTAGAAGCTATGAATTACAAGCCGAATTTCATTTCAAATCCTATAAACACTGATAGTATTGAATTTAAAGAATTAGAAATTGATTCAAAAGTTGTCATTTTCTTAGGAATTAATCGCGGTAGTTATATTAAAAAAGGAATTCGGTTTTTCGAAAAAGCACTGACTATTATCCAAGAGAAATACGGCTCTAAAGTGGAAATACTTATAACCGAAAATGTTCCTTACAACCAATACATTTCGCTTTATAACAAAGCTCATATTTTACTCGATCAGGTTTATGCTTATGACCAAGGATACAATGCACTTGAAGCGATGGCAAAAGGAAAAGTAGTTTTTACTGGTGCCGAAAATGAGTTTACAAAACACTATAATTTAACCGAAAGAGTTGCCATAAATGCTTTACCAGATGTAGATTCATTAGTGAATGAATTGTCTTTTTTGATAGAAAATCCAGAAGAACTAATTGCCATTGGAAAACGAGCCAGAAACTTTATCGAAAAGGAACACAATTACATTAAAATTGCTGAAAAATATTTGGAAACTTGGGCAATTAAATAATTATTTATCTTCTATTGCTTTATAGACTTTAGTAGAATCAGAAGCATCATAGGAATTATAACTCGTATTGGGTTGCATATAGTTTAAAAGCAATTTATCACCACTTAAATAGGAGAAAACTGTTCGAAATAAATTAACAGAAGTTTTCAATTTTGCATCATATTCTGTATGATTTGGGTCATTCCACTTAATAGCTAATTTAGCGCCAAAAACAGAATTCAAGAGATTGCAATCTGTGATTTTATTTTGAGCTTGTAATGTATATTCAAACCCAACAAATCCCCCGTGATCTGCTCCAATTATAACAATTGAATTGGGGTCATTTTTTTCAATAAAGGTGACAATTTGCTTTAACCAATCATTAGCTAATTTTAGTCTTTTGATGTATTCCATTCTTTCTCTTTCTACTCCAAGATTCCCGTTTTTGTAAACACCAATATGTCCTGGTTTAAATTTTTCGATAAAGAAAAAATTATTTGTCTTCTTATTGCTTAAAATTTGATTCTCTATTTCATTAGTAATTTCTTTAAAATTGGACCAACCATCATTAAAATGAGGCAATTCCTCCGATTTGAAATTACAATAATCATAATAAACATTTGGTCTATTCATCAACAAATAAGGTCTTTCGGTAATGAAAAATGTTTTATAATTGTTTTTCTTGAAAATTTCCAAAACCGGATTACGTCCAACAATAAAATCTCTAGCATACTTGAATTTTGAAAATTCGTTTGAAAAATGATGTTTCATATAAAAACAAGAGGAATTGGAATACATCGTAGATTCGTAATTGCTTCTATAATCATTGTACAAAGTGAATTTTCTGTCTTGCAACCAAGAATCAAATTCTGAATTATCATATTGATAAAGCGGATCATTCAAGTTAATTTCGTTAGCATAACCATCCGGTTGGATATAATATACATTCGGTTTTTTTCTAAATTTAGTTTCTAAAATAGCATCGGGTTGCACTTGCCATTCTGTGGAATTTGTAAAATTTAAATATATTATTTTTCCTAATTTAAAAACGGGTAATACTGACAATAAAAACACAAAAACAATTACATATTTATGGTTTTTTATTTTTAAAAATAAAATGAAAAGAATCACAAAAGAAAATAAAGCAATTCGTTTATAGGATACGAATAAAACAGGAATTCCAATTATAAAAATTGCACCAAAGAACACTATGGAGGCTACGATAACCCTAGGAATAAAATTCGAATAGTTACTTTTTTGAAGTAATTTAAAAATGACAAAGATGGTCGCCGAAGGAAAAACAATAAAATAGGCAAAGAAAAAAAGTACTTGATTCCAAGAATTAACCAAATCAAAATTATTGGAAAAATAGAATACGAAAGCATAAAAACCAACAGAAAACCCAGCTAATAATGGATAATCTTTTGTATTATTTACAAAATCATTAAATTTTTCCTTGATATTGAATTTCATTTTGACAATTTAAATTAATGTTGACGGCGTTTTAAACTATACAAAATTCTTTCTCCATTTTTTTGTTTGTCAACAATCTCGAAATAAACACCATATTCCTTTTCGAAATTCTCTTCGTTATAAAAATCAAAATGGTTTTTAAATTCTCTTTTGCTGTCCAATAAAAACTGTACCCAAGAATCAACTCTTGTTGGGAATTCTATCAATAAATTGGGAGCCATTTTCGAAAAAAATTGCGCCGATAACGAAAACGGAATATTTCCAGACAAAGTAATGTGATGAATCACCGCCAAAGCCAAACAACCATCAAGATTTGAATCTTTCACTCTATCGATAAACGAAAACCGTTCCTCATTGTTAAAACCATAATTTGCCGAAGGATTTAAAACATCGGCAACAATTGGTAGTATTGTTTTTTCTTTGTTTTTTAATACTTGCTTGTAATTTTGTTCGACTGCATTTGGATCAACATCGGCAACAATAACTAGTTCTGCTACGTCTTTCAATTCCCTTGAAAAAGTACCATCATTGCCACCAATATCTATCAAGGTTTTGCCTTTTATAGATAAAAACCAATCCTTTACAACCTCTTTCTTGAATTGATAAGCCGCTTCATTATAGTTGATTTGGTTGTAATAATGATCCCATTCCGTTTTTTCATTAACTGATAAATTGGAAATAAAATCATACAATCCATCCAATAATTTTATTTGGGAAGCTTTTGATAAATTGTTGTTAACCGTCTTTTTATCGGATTCGTATTTTTTGTCATATTTGGCCAACAAATGAATATTGGTCAATATTGTGGGACTAAAATAACTTTTGAAAGGCAACAATTGAGATAGTTTTTGCAAAGAAATGCCTTCCAGATTTTGGGACAAGGTTTTCAAATGATCTTGTCCGAAATATTTAGTCAAAAGCAGAGGTCCCAAAAAGTGCATTATAAATTGCTTGTAAGCCAACCACGGATTATTTTCTTGATAAAAATCAAACGATAAAGTATCAATAAAAATGGGTTTGCCTTCGTGAAAAGTAATGTTAAAAGCCGAAGCATCTTTTAGGGTAAAATTATTTTCCAAACATAATTTTTGGATTTTTAACGTCAGTAAGGCGGCGTGTTTGTATTGCAAAAAACTCCATTCATAAGGATAACTTATAAAAGGGATTTTAGAAGCCTCAATACAAATTTCTGAATCAGTTTTCGATACTTCTTGATGCGGAATTAAATACTTTTTATCAAAAAGGTTTTTATAAAAACCACTATCCGTTAAAGCTTTGTATTGTTCAAAATAGATTAGATTTACAACTCTTTTTACTTTGTTGTCCTCAATAAAAACATATCCTGATGGATCCCTGAAAGAGGAAGTATTTCTTTTCGATTCCATTTATTTATTATCTTCCGAGTTGTCAGTTTCATCCATAAAATCATCTTCTTCTTTATCTTTAATTCCAAAAATAGATTTTATTTTCATCTTAACAGTCCTATATAACAATAAAAATCCAGCAACTGCTGCCGCTAAAAATTGAACGATTAAAGCTCCTGTTCCTGGATCGAAGTATAGTGGAATCATTTTTTGTTATTTATGCGAATCAAGGGTTAAAATAAAATACTATTATTCTTCTGATTAGACCTAACAGGTTTTAAAAACCTGTTAGGTCTCTATTGAAAACCAAAAAGTTATAGATTCAACCCTTAATTCGCATTATTTGTTTATTTTTCAAAAATACCTAAATTTTGCTCCAATTCAAATATGAATCATAACAATTAGTTGTATTATCTATATTAGTTCAGCTATTAACTAAACAAATTCTTCCTAAAATAAATTCCTAACAGCAATAAATATATAAAATTGTCAAAGGCTTGAGCCATTACAACTCCCTGAATT
>NZ_JAQTPQ010000364.1 GCF_028712645.1 Flavobacterium sp.
TGTATCAAATCTATTGCTAGTTGGTTGCTCCTCAGCAGAGCCAATGTCCTCTTCAATTTGACGGAGGTAATTTAACTAATCTAAAATAAAAAATCACCAACTATTTTTGACCACATTACCTTTTTTATAAAATCTGGACAATGTCATTAAGTTGAGGGATTTTTGATTGAAGATTAACGACTGCTGATTTCGTATTTTGTGTTAGTAAATAAAAATCCTTCGATTTCACGAGTCTCACACATCTGAAATCAAAAATCGTTAATCAAAAATCTGCAATCTGATTACTCTTCCATTGTGTGATATACGTTCATCACGTCTTCGTCTTCTTCCAGTTTCTCGATTAGTTTTTCTACGTCAGCAACTTCTGCTTCGGTTAATTTTTTTGTTATTTGCGGAATTCTTTCAAAACCGGAAGAAAGGATTTCCAGTTTTCTATTTTCCAATTCTTTTTGTATTGTTCCAAAACTACCAAAAGCAGCATATATCAAAATTCCGTCTTCGTCTTCAAAAACCTCTTCAGCACCAAAATCGATTAATTCTAATTCCAGTTCTTCAGGATCAATTCCATTAGCCGGAATTCTAAAGTTGCAAGTGTGGTCAAACATAAATTCTACCGAACCTTGCGTTCCCATTGTTCCGTTACATTTATTGAAATAACTTCTCACGTTAGCAACAGTTCTGTTGTTGTTATCCGTTGCAGTTTCAACTAAAAGCGCAATTCCGTGTGGTGCATAACCTTCAAACAAGACTTCTTTATAGTTGGCGGTATCTTTGTCGGTTGCTTTTTTAATGGCGCGTTCCACGTTTTCTTTGGGCATATTTACTGCCTTTGAATTCTGGATAACGGCTCTCAATCTTGAATTCGCATCAGGATTTGGACCGCCTTCTTTTACGGCCATTACAATATCTTTACCAATTCTGGTAAATGCTTTGGCCATTGCTGACCAACGTTTCATTTTTCTTCCTTTTCTAAATTCGAACGCTCTTCCCATTTCTTTTTTTTTTACTTCTAAAATCAAAAATCGTTAATCATCAATCTTAAATCATTTTTCACGATTGCAAAAATAACTCTTTCAATAGCAATATCAAAATTCAATTTTTAATTTGAATTTTGATATTTTTATTTCCTATTGGCTTTTGCCTTTTTCTATTTCTTGTAAAATGGTAATTTCACCACTTTGGCAGGAACATCATTTTTTCTGATTCTGATGAATATTTCGCTGTCAATTTTACTGTTTTCAGTAGTTACATAACCCAGTCCAATTCCAACATTCATTGATGGTGACATTGTTCCTGAAGTTACAATTCCAATTGCGTTACCCGATGCATCCACGATTTCATAATCGTGTCTTGGAACAGCTCGTTCTTGCATTTCGAAAGCTACTAATTTCTTAGAAACTCCTTCTTCTTTTTGCTTTTTCAAGTTCTCGGAATTGGTGAATTCTTTGGTAAATTTCGTGATCCAACCTAAACCAGCTTCTAATGGAGAAGTCGTATCGTTGATGTCGTTTCCGTATAAACAAAATCCCATTTCCAGACGTAAAGTGTCACGAGCAGCAAGACCAATTGGTTTGATTCCAAAAGCAGCACCAGCTTCAAAAACCTTGTTCCAGATTTGTTCCACTTCCGAGTTTTTGCAGTAAATTTCAAAACCTCCTGAACCTGTGTAACCTGTTGCTGATATAATTACGTGTTCGAATCCTGCAAAATCAGCCACTTCAAAATGATAATATTGAATCGCTGATAAATCTATTGACGACAACGATTGCATTGCTTCCACCGCTTTTGGTCCTTGAATCGCCAGTAGTGAATAATCATCCGAAAGGTTTTTCATATCGACACCCAAATCGTTGTGGCTTGAAATCCAATCCCAATCTTTATCAATATTCGAAGCATTTACGACCAATAAATATTGCTCGTCTTTCATTTTATAAACAATCAAATCATCTACAATTCCGCCATCATTATTAGGCAAACACGAATATTGAGCTCTGCCAATCGTCAAAGTCGAAGCATCGTTTGAAGTCACTTTCTGAATCAAAGCCAAGGCATTGGAACCAGTCAGTAAAAATTCACCCATGTGTGAAACGTCAAAAACGCCCACGCTGTTGCGAACCGTTTCGTGTTCAGCATTTACGCCTTCGTATAAAATAGGCATATTGTATCCGGCAAACGGAAGTATTTTAGCTCCCAAACTCTCGTGTATGTGCGTTAGCGCAGTATTTTTCATTTTAGATTTTTTATAAAATTTGAAGTGGCTAATTTATTGATTTTTTATGGAGTGGCAAAGGGATTTTGAGACGAATAAATGCTCTGCAAAGTCTCTGACTTTGAGGTAGTGATTTTCGGTTTTTAACCGAATTCGTTTTTATGATATTTTAATTTTTATGTCAGTCACAGACTGATTAACACATCCTCAAAGTCGGAGACTTTGCGGAGCAGGGGCAATCTCACAATCAAAAAGTCCCACAATAGTTTAGAATTGTGAGGCTTTTAAGTTCTTATTAAATTGCGTTTTTTTCTATTTGTTTTATCATAGAATGTTCTATTGTGTCTTCGCACAGTGTGGTTCTTTTTAGATAAATTTCATTTTTTACGTAAGTATTATTCAGCCAAAAACAATGTTTAGTATATTCATTTAGTTTTGTTACTTTGTCTTTTTTCGGCAAATCATAAGTATCTAAAACCTTTGTTGCGTGAGGTCGAACGTGAGAAATGGAACTAAATTTCTTGCTAGGAAAATTCGTGAAACGAATTTCTTTGCCTTTTTTATTAGTTTTTATTTCTTTTACGATTTCGCCTTTTGCAACTATTTGTTTTGTTTTTGTCCAAACTT
>NZ_JAQTPQ010000113.1 GCF_028712645.1 Flavobacterium sp.
TGGATGATAAAACCACTCTGGACGAATGGAAGTATTTACTTCGGCCATCACCCATTTATTCCCATTTTCTACACCAAAATGCAAATTTTTCCATGGAACATCACCCGTTGCGTTCAAGAGACTCCAGTTCGTTTCGCCTACATTTCCATCCTCGGTTCCAACCCAACGAAGGTCTCCTCTTTCACCGCCATCATTCCAAATCACACATTTTGGTTGCAATTTATGAATCAATGCGTATGTGGTTTTCCAGTCATAATATGTTTTGGCATCAATTTTACGGACTTCGTTAGCTCCACCATAATAACCGTCTCCACCATTGGCACCGTCAAACCACACTTCGAAAATTTCGCCATAATTGGTAAGAAGTTCTGTAAGTTGATTACGGAAGTAAGTAATATATTCCGGTTTTCCGTAATCGGGGTGATTTCTGTCCCAAGGCGAAAGATAGATACCGAATTTCAAACCGTATTCTTTACAGGCATCAGCCATTTCTCGCACCATATCTCCTTTTCCGTTTTTCCATGGAGCATTTTTTACTGAATACTCAGTATATTTAGAAGGCCAAAGCGCAAATCCACAATGGTGTTTAGCAGTGATGATAACTCCTTTCAACCCAGCTTCCTTGCAAATACGCGCCCATTGGCGACAATCTGATTTTTCTGGATTAAAAAGCTTAACATCTTCACTTCCAAATCCCCATGACTGGTTTGTATAAGTATTTAATGAAAAATGAACAAAAGCATACGATTCCATTTCCTGAACCCGCATTTGGTTCTCCGATGGAGTTGGACCGCATGCTACTGGTGCTTTTACTTGAGCAATACCAACAGTTGTTGATAAAAACGTAAGAATGACTACGTATAAAAAAAATCTTTTCATTTGAGATTTTGTTTATTATGATTTTTATTTAATTGTATAGCTGTAGAAAGCAAATTTAAATATCTTATCAGTATTTACTATTTTTCAGGACTAATTATAATGGCAAAACCACCTCCATTAGCCATATTTACTGTTAGCTTATCGGTATTTGTAACGTTAACTATTTCGCGTTTATAATCTGTGGCATCTTTGTTTGCGTTGATTCCATCTTTAAAAATTTCGGCGGAATAGGTTCCCTTGTCCAGGAAAGAAAAGTCTATGGTCATCTCTCTTGACGACCAATTCGTTAAGCCTCCTATAAACCATTTATCCTCTTTTCGCCTAGCGATAGCAACGTATTCCCCAACTTTTCCATCAAGAGCAATTGTTTCATCAAAAGTGGTGGGAATCTGGGAAATAAAGCTGGTACTTTCCTGCTCTTTCATATAGGCTGTAGGACTATCGGCTAGCATTTGCAGCGGTGCTTCATAAACAACATACATGCCCAATTGATGACATCTGGTTCCTTGACTCATTGGCAAGGAATTACTTGGGCGAAAATCGGCTCTTGTGGCATTGCGCATTGCCCCAGGTGTGTAATCCATAGGGCCAGCCAGCATTCTGATGAAGGGAATGCTGGTCTCATATTTTGGCATATCATCATTCGATGTCCATTTGGCGTTTTCCAAGCCTTTAACTCCTTCAAAATTGACAATATTTGGATAAGTTCTTTGAATACCAGTAGGTTTATACATACCGTGGTAATCAATAATAAGTTGATAGGATGCTGCTTTTTTAGCAATATCATATAAAGATTTTACCATTTTTTGGTCATCACGATCTATGAAATCAATTTTAAAACCTTTTACTCCCATTTTTGAATATTGAGAAAAAGCATCATCTAAAACATGGTTTACGGCATACCAAGATGCCCAAAGAATAATAGCTACATTTTTTTGTTTTCCATAACTAATGAGTTCTTCAATATCCATATTTGGAACAATTTTCAACATATTAGTTTCTTCACTCCAACCTTCATCTATCACCACATACTCGATATGGTTTTTTGAAGCAAAATCAATATAATATTTATACGTTTCCGTATTAATTCCAGCCTTAAAATCAACCTTAGATATATTCCAGTCATTCCACCAATCCCAAGCTACTTTCCCAGGTTTTATCCAATTTACATCGGCAATTCTCGAAGGTGTAGCAAGCCTTTGAACCATATCGTTATTCAACAGGTCTTTGTCGTTCTCACTAATTACAATTGCTCTCCATGGAAAATTGCGACTACCATTTGTTTTGGCGACATAAGACTCTCTTTTCGCTACCATGTAGTTCATTTTATTAAATCCTCCCAAACGTTCTTCCTTCGGATAATGGGCATAAACTCCTTTCAAGCCTGGGTTTGCCCCATTATTCTTTGTTAAAAACATACCTGGATAATCCTCAAGGTCAGCCTCTAAGATAGCGACCTTTTTTCCATTTCCCAAATCGATAAGAAATGGCGTAATTGCCAGTGAATCTTTTACAAATTTAGAAAGTGGTTTTTCATCATACATAACTTCAAAAGCGGATGTGTACATATCCTTTTCCCTCAAATCTCGCACATAAGGAATAAATGCTTTGTAATCTTTATTAAAATCAAAATTAGTTTCCTCCGATTCGATAGTAATTTGTCCTTTTTTAGTTGTAAAAAAACGGTAAGCAACACCATCGTTATAAGCTCTTAAAATCAAACCAAAATTACCCTTAAAATTCACTATCACCTGATTGTAGTCATCAACCACCGTTTTCTTTTTATAAAAAGGTGTGGCAAAAGAGTCGTTAACTGTTGATTTCTTGGCACTGATAACTTTTGCATTGTTTCCTAAAACTACTCCATTACCGAGTGTTAATGAAATGGCTGAAGGAGCAATAACTTCGGTATTTTCATATTTGACTGACCATGTTATTTTGGCTCCACTTTCTAAAGCCATGTCAATCTTCCCGTTAGGGGATTTTATATAAATCACCTGAGCAATACCAACAGTTGTTGACACAAACATAAGTAGGATTGCATTTAAAAAAAATCTATTCATTTTGATATATTTACTATTATAATTTTACAGTGCCACATTTATTTTTTTCCCAGAATAAAGCACTTCTTTGTCGTATTTTTTAGACAAATCAGTCCCTGTTCCTTTGTCTTTGCTTACTAAAACAATATTGAATTTGCGTTGCTTAAGCATACCTAGAAACGAACCTTTTTGATTCTCTATGGTCAAAGTTCTGTTTTTATCGTTCCATAAAAATTTTATAGTAGAATAAGCACCTTTCTCATAATTGTAATTATCATTTTCATCTTCATATAAGGTAAATTCTCCATTTGCCCCTTCGTATATACGAATTTCCAGATTACCCCATTTCTTTTCTGTGGCATATTGCACTTTGGGTCCAAAAGGAAGTATAGATCCCGCTTTCATAAATAGAGGAATAATATCTAAAGGAGCTTCTTTTTTCACGGTTTGTCCTCCAACATATTTTTCAGCTGTCCAGAAATCAAACCAATCTGTACCTTTGGGCAAATAAACTTCTTTACTTTTCACGGTACTGAAATCTTCAACGCTAACCGTATCCTTAAGTTTTGAATACATGGGTTGAGTAACTGGACTAACCAAAATGGATTTTCCAAACATAAATTCATCATTGATGTCTAATGCTTGTTTGTCTTGGGCAAAATCCATGACCAAAGCCCGAGTCATACTCGAGTTATTTGTGGTAACATCCCATGAAGTGCTATATATATAAGGCAAGATGCTGTAACGTAGGTTTATATACTTTTCTATCGCATCATAAGTTGGGTTTCCTTTTTTTCCAAAATGGTATAACTCGCGAGGGTATCCTTCTCCGTGAGAACGCATCATCGGGCAAAAAGTACCAAATTCCATCCAACGCACATGTAGTTCTCGATAATCTGGATTTTCTAAAGGATTTTTGAAATTCATTAAAAAGAAACCTCCAATATCGCTGTTCCAATGCGGAATACCACTAAGCGATAAATTTAATCCCGCTGAAATCTGATTTTTCAAAGTTTCCCAAGAAGCTACCACATCTCCTGTCCAGGTATTGGAACCATAACGCTGCTGACCAGCAAAAACAGAGCGTGTTAAGATAAACACACGCTTATCGGAAGTAACCGAACGTTGATGATCTGACACTCCGCCAACGGTCATCAAAGGATACGCATTTCGAACTTTACGAAACGATCCTAGGTATGTTTTAGCATCTAAATCCAAAGGTTTGAAGTCCAAATGGTCTGGCTCTGTAGAGTCCATCCACCAACCGTCCATCCCGAGTTTAAAAATGCCGTCGTTGAGATGTTTCCAATATAAATCCCGAGCTGCAGGATTGTAGGCGTCATACACTTTTACGCCAGAAGGATAATCCTTATTGGGTGGAAATTTCTCCGAACCCGATTCTGGCCAGGTTTTAAAATCGAATAATGATCCCATTTTATTCAGTTCCTTGAATTGTTTGGTATTGGGGCCAAAGGAACTCCAAATGGATATAATCATGTGGGCATTCAATCCGTGTACATCATTTACCATTTTTTGCGGGTCGTTAAATCCGGGATTCAAAAATTCCATGGCATTCCAAAGGTAATTGTTGCCCCAATATTGCCAATCCTGAATGACTCCATCCAAAGGAACATTTAGTTCACGGAATTTTTTCACTACACCAACCAATTCGTCTTGACTTTTGTAACGCTCACGACTTTGCCAAAAACCATAAGTCCAAAGTGGAAACATCGGAACCTCACCAGTAAGGCCTCGCATATTGGCTATTACACCATCCGTATTGGTGCCTTGCATGAAATAATAATCCACACCATCGCCAACCTCTGACTTAAAGGTTGTTTTTTCTGGAGCATCATCAAAAAAAGTAGGAGAACAATTGTCCCAAAACAATCCGTATCCTTTACTTGACACAAAGAAGGGAACATAATCATCCGTGTTGCCCTGAACCATATTAAGTTTCACGTTTCGTTTAGACATTTTGCCTTCTTGCTGCTGTCCTAATCCATATATAGCTTCGTCCTTATCAAGAATAAAAGACTGCGAAACGGAATACGTTTTTGTGCCTGCATCATTAAAATCTGTAAAAACAGTTCCTGCTTCTTTTTCGCTAAGGAGAACCGTTTTTTGAGTTGCGAAAGAAACTTTTCCGTTCTTTAGATTCAAATAAATACTAAGTTTTTCGCCATTTATTAAAAGTTCATCGCCGTTTTGTTTTAATTTAAAATCAGTTTTCTGTGGATTTTGAATAACAGAAAGACTCTTTTGAGAATAGGATTTCCCTTGCGGATATTTCAACACCCTTACAGTGGAAGGGTTATAAAAATTTATCTCAATATTTTCAGAATTTATCACGGTTTTTACACCATAATCCGTTTTTTTATAGGACTGTGCATTAATTCCTCCTATAATAAAGGCAAAAAACAATGTGGCAATTAGAATTTTCATCGGTTTGTATTTTTTATTTTATTGGTTTTCTATATTATAATCATTTATCTACTTGTGTGTTTTTTAGTTATTTCGGTTTTATCACACCAACAAAGCCTCCTCTTGGAAGGCATTCCATTTTCAAAGTATCTCCTTTTTTAACTTTTATAATTTCTGAAGAAAAAGATGTCGAATCCTTTCCGTCTTTGATGAGCTGAAAACTATGGGTTCCTTTACCAAGAAAATCAAATTTCACTAATAAGGTCTGAGATTCCTCTTTTCCGTTCAACCCTGCGATATACCATTGATTTCCTTTCTTTCGAGCAATAATTACTTTTTCTTCTGGATAGCCATCAATTAGTTTTGTATCGTCCCAAGTAACCGGAACCTGTTTTAAAAAGTCTTTTGGTTCTGCAGGCAAAGATTGATATGCAGACGGTCTGTCGGCAAAATGCTGCAACCCTGATTCAAATACGACAGACAAAGCCAGTTCGTGTGCATAAGAGGTTATATGTGGATGTTGTGAATTGGAAAAAGTAACGGGAGTATAATCCATAGAACCAATTACATTTCGCGTAAACGGAAGTGTAACATTATGAGCTGCAGCTTTATCTGTCAATACCTGATTATTATTGTACCATTCTGCACCATAAACCGCTTCAGTGGTCATCAAGTTTGGATACGTTCGAGACCATCCTCGTGGAGCAGTTGCCCCGTGAAAATTTACCATCAAATGATATTTTGCCGCATCTTTCAAAATGTCGATATAATATTTCATCATATCCTGTTGGTCGCCGGCAAAGAAATCGACTTTTATTCCAAAAACACCTATTTTATTGAGCCACTCAAATTCCTTGGTACGCTTTTCGGCAGTTTGTAATCTGTCATTCGGTGTCGGATCCATCCAAATTGTACCAGAATTGTACCACATCAATGGTTTTATTCCTTTACTTTTGGCATAGTTCACGGCATCGTTTATATCGCCACCATTGCCCATCACATCCCATTCCCAATCGATTAGCACATAAGGCCAATTCATTTCCACAGCAAAATCAATATATTCCACTACTTTTTTATAATCCTTAGAGCCGTGATTGTTCGCCCAATAGATCCACGAAACAGCACCAGGTTTGATCCATTTTGTTTCTTTTAAAGTATTGGATGAACTTACATCGGTAATTAAAGTAGATTCAACAATTTTGGAAAGATTTCCTAAAATAATAGTATGCCATTGCGAATTCCAGGGCAGGGTTGCAACCGCAGTAGCTGGATAAATTACTTGGTATTGATTTTTATTTTGACCATTATTTAGCTTGGCGGCACAATTGTTTTCGGTGATATCTGCTTCCGAAATTAAACCCCATAAGGATTGATTGTTCACTTTAAATAATGCAGGAAATCCCCAGTCCTGCTTGTTTTTATCATCAATTCCAGTTTGGGTTAACGGATAAAAATTTTCATAAGATCTTTCATAAGGTTGCATCCATCGGTTGGTCTCATCAGGCAAAGTATAGGTCGTTTCTTCGCTACTAATATTTTTTGTAGCATCGGAATGATTGGGAAATACATACCGAAATGCAATACCATTATTATAAACTCTAAAAACAATATTCAATGGCTGATGATTGGAATTTTCAAAACTGAATGTTTTTTCGGTACCAAAATTTTCGCACAGTTGGCGTTTACCACAAATCATTTCATACTTATCGTGTATGGTAATAGGTTTTGATTCATTAATAAATTGAAGGTTATTTACAAATTGCTCATCGGTGCGATTAATGCCTAACTTAGAATCGGGCAATACTTCTACAAATTGGTTTTCAACTTTATATAAAGCTTTAAAAAAACATCCGTGAGAAGCATTTTTGCTAGGCAAATTCAAGACAACTTTTATTTTCCCGTTGGGCGAAATTAGTTCCTGTGCATTTATAACAAATGAACTTAATATAAATGATAGAAAAATGAGGGTCTGTTTCATTGATAATAGTTTCATATATTATTATTTCTGCAATGATTTAACAACAATACTTTTCCCTTCCAATCCATCTGATGTTACCGATAGTTTAATTTCGCCAGCATCACGAGTACTTTTAATAACCACCAATGCTCGTCCTTTCCAAGCTTTTCGGGTGTTGCTCACGTATTGATCGAGGTCTTTCAAATTAGCATTATCCATTCCAACAATTACACCTTCACCTTCAATTTTAAAATTCAAACGGTTGGCGGCATTCGGTTGAATTATTCCATCCTTGTCGGTTATTTCAATAGTTATGTATGATAAATCTTGTCCGTTGGCGTGTATCTCTTTTCGGTCGGTAGTGAGTTTTAGTTTTGCAGCATCGCCGGCAGTTTTCAAAATTTTAGATTCCACTTCTTTATCATTTTCTACTCCAACTGCTTTTAAAATTCCTGCTACATAAGGTACGGTAAAAGTGGCTTTAAACTTCTGATCTTGGGTTGTGGCTTGCTCACCAATCAATTTATTATCCAAGTATAATCTAACTTTCGGATATTTAGAATATACCTCTACCACGATGTTTTTTCCTTCAAACCCTGGCCAGTTCCAGCTTTCCCAGGTTGGCCATACCGACCACATCGTTGTTTTGATTTCTAATGGTTCTGGGGCTGGTTCACGAACTGCTATGTAGAGTTTTTCGTTCGTATTATACAACATACTTCTATAATGCGAAATGGGTTTTCGCCATCCAATCAAGTCGATATCGCCACAGTAAGCACCGTGGTAAGGAAACATATCGTTATCCCAGTTTTCGCCAGGTGTTTCGCCAGAATAAAAAGTTCTACCAATGCCCGCTTCTCCGAGATAATCTATTGCCGTCCAAACAAAATCGCCAATAACGTACTTGTTATCTTGCACCAATTTCCAATTTTCAAAAGCATCCTTAGGATAGGATTCGGTTTGAACAATGATGCGGTTTGACACTCTTTTGTGGTCATCGGCAGCAGTATTCAAATGGTAATTGTAGCCCGCTACATCGTGTACGTTTATCAAAGGATCCAAATTTTCCCATTTGTCTAAATTTACCACAGCAGAAGTTACGGGACGTGTGGTATCTATTTTTTTAATTTCTTGCAAAAGCATTTTAGCGGTTTCTACGGCTTCGGGTTTGCCTCTTTCTCCAATTTCATTGCCAATGCTCCACATTACAATTGATGGATGATTGCGATCCCGCAAAATCATTGTTTGCAAATCTTTTTGCCACCATTTTTCGAAATATTTGGAATAATCATTACTGTTTTTCCCTTGTTTCCAACAATCGAAAGATTCGTCCATTACCAATAAACCTAACCTATCGCAGGCATTCAAAAAGGCTTCCGAAGGCGGATTGTGCGAAGTACGAACGGCATTGAATCCACCCGCTTTGAGCAATTCAATTTTGCGTTCTTCGGCACGGTCAAAAGCGGCAGAACCTACACAACCATTCTCGTGATGCACGCAACCACCGTTTATTTTTACTGTTTTTCCATTGAGTTGAAATCCGTTTTCGACCGTGTATTTTATCGAACGAATACCAAAATTAATTTTAGTATCGTCCAGCACATTTTTACTTTGCAAAACTTGAACTTGGGCCTGATATAAATTGGGAGTTTCGGGAGTCCAAAGCAGAGGATTAGAAACAGTTATCGTTTGTGTAATTTCCTTTTCGCTGTTTGCGGGAAGACTAATTTCCACCTGAGCATTTCCTGAATTTTTAGCATTTTTATTCCAAATAATGGTTTTTACAACCATAGTTTGGGCTGATAAAGTTTCGTTTTTAACCATCGTTTTCACCTGCACCGATGCTTTTTTTGCAGACACTTCGGGAGTTGTGATGGCAACGCCCCATTGTGCGGTGTGCACAGCATTTGTTGTATTCATCCAAACGTGGCGATAAATTCCAGAACCACTGTACCAGCGACTGTTCATCTGTTGTGAATTATCTACTTTTACCGCAATAACGTTTTCTTTTCCAAAATTCAAATAAGGGGTAAGGTCGTAGCTAAAAGTAGAGTAGCCATACGGATAAACACCCAGCGATTTTCCGTTGATGAAAACTTCGGAATTCATATAAACGCCTTCGAAATAAATAGCTGTTTTTTTAGCTTTCCATTCATTAGGCACCTGAAAAGTTTTTCGATACCAGCCAATCCCTGCTGGGAAATATCCGCCACCCCCACCTGTTGCATTTTTAGGATGAATATTTCCTTCTATGCTCCAATCGTGAGGCAAGTCTAGTTTACGCCAGCTCTCATCATTGAATTCGTTAGCTTTGGCTTCCGAAGCATCACCTAAAAAGAATTTCCAGTCATAATCGAATAACTGTTTTCTTTCCATTCCATTTTGGGCATATACTGAAAAATAGCTTGTAAATAGCATGAATGCCAATACTATTTGTTTTGTGAAACATTGTTTTTTGTGTGAATTTAAACCGTTCATTTTGTTACTTTTATTTCTAATTTGTATTGTGAATAGGATTATTTATTCATCTATATGTTAATTCGCAATGATGACAAAGCCTCCATTTTTAGGCATTTGCACATCCACGGTATTGTTTTTTGATAATTTCATTGGCTTAACACTTCCTTGTAAAGTAACCGTATCGGAATAAAACTGAAGTTGTGCACCAGATTTTATCATTGGCAGCGAAACTTTAATCTTTTTAGTATTATTCTCTGCATTTATACCAGCTACATACCATTTATCGCCTTTGCGACGTGCAAAAATTACATATTTACCTGGATAGCCATCAACAAAAACTGTTTCATCCCAAGTAGTAGGCACTTTTTTCATAAAATCTATTGCCCATGTCGGTGCGTCATTTAGGTTGTTGGGAGCCAGCGCAAAGTGTTGCACACTGCTTTGGAACAATATCGCTGTTGCCAATTCAAAAACATCCGAAGTAACTCTTTTGCTACCACGACCGGCTTCGTTGGTTGCATTCCAATATTCATTCAAAGCACTACCTCCAAAATCCATAGCACCCACAGTATTACGAATAAATGGATGAATGGTGGCGTTAAAGGCCTCGTTGTTACATATATCCTGCACGAAATGAAGCATCTCGCTTGCCAGAACAGCCTCGGAAGCAACATAATTGGGGTACATGCGCTCCCAACCACGAGGCAAAGTACAACCGTGGAAAATAACCGACAGACCAAAATCATTGGCATCGTGAAGAATGTCTTCGTAAAGCTGCATGGTTACCTGCTTGTCACCACCAAAGAAATCAACTTTAATTCCTTTTACACCTATGCGCTGCATCCACGCCATTTCTTTACGACGGTTGGTGAGCTTATCCATTATACCCCTCGGACCTTGTGGAGCATCGTTCCAATAGCCGTTAGAGTTATACCATAAATACAAATCAACCCCTTTGCTTTTACCATAGTTGGCTAACTCTTCAATTTTGTTGTAACCTATTTGAGTGTCCCACAATGCATCTACCAAAATAGTTTCCCAACCCATGGCAGCACTAAAATCGATATATTCTTTTTGCACGTCATACACCGTATTTTCGTCCATTTTCATAATCCAGCTCCACGAACCCTTTGTGTATTTGTAATTGTGCAAAGCTTCGAATTTTGGCTTAACTACATCAAAAGCAATGGTTGTTTCAACAATTGGCGCAAGGGTTTCTCCCACGGTTAAGGTTCTCCATGGCGTATATCCGGGCAAGGTTATTCCCGGCGCAACAGTGCCGTTTCCATTATTTTCTTCTGGCATAGGATAACTGATAGAGTAAAGTCCATCGGTATGACCATTGAGGTGCGAAGCACAATAA